>JAUVBC010000136.1 GCA_030591405.1 Candidatus Zixiibacteriota bacterium | reverse complement strand
GGGTTTGCATACTGCCTACTATATCAGATTAAATCCGCATTGGTTGTTTCTTTCCATAGGTCAACGTTCGCCATAACCATTCAACCGGGCCAAAACGAAACCGCTTCATCCAGAGCGGACTGATAACAAGTTGTAACCCCCACATACCAAACACAAACCAAATCTGCCCAAGACGATCTACGGTTCCGAAAAGTCCCAGACCGAAGCCGTAGAAGATAAAGATGAAAACAACCGTGTGGGTCAAATAATTGGTCAACGCCATGCGACCAACGGCGATCAGGCTTTGACGTAGCCAACTCCACAAATTGCTTTTGTAAAAAAGTATAATGAGACTGACATGCCCTGCCAAGGTAGCGATGACAGCCAAGCGATTGGTAATCACAGTATCACCGAAGAGAACGTCGAGGGCGAATCCGGAGTTGATATATTGATCGACATAGTAACCTGAAAGAGAAAACCCGACAACATATCCGATCACCATCGTGGCCAGATAAAATTTCTTCGATTTCAGTCCGGTCAGGAAACCGGTTTTAAAAAGCCCCATGCCGATCATCATCATCCCCAAAATATGCCAGAAAATGTAAATCACAAACCCGATGGTCTGCATAAGCAAAACATTCAGGAATCGTTTGGCGAAAATGCTCCAATACCCCGATTGGTAAACTTCTATCTCCTTAGCGATCGCCTCCGGAGTGGGTGCTATCTCTTTGGAGAGAGTCTCCCAGAGAGATAGCGATCCCTCCTGATCGGAGGTCAACTCTTTCCCCTCTTCCTGTGCCAGAGCGGCTGTTTCAGCTTCCCCTTTTAAATATCCGATTCCAAAACCAATCCCGATATAAAAGAGGGACGTCACCATATAGACCAAAAAACCGCTCACGATAAGCGTGCGTGCGGATAACTTACGAAGCGGATAAACAGCCAGACCACAGACGGCGTAATAAAATAGAATATCGCCCCACCACAAAAAATAAGCATGAACGATTCCAAATAATAATAGCCACCCCAAACGACGGTAATAAATTGGTGAAAACTGCCTACCAGATGATTCGATACGCCGCCACATGAGGATCATGCCGGCCCCAAACAGCATTGAAAAAAGGGACAAAAATTTCTGTAGAAAAAAGAGATTCCCAATCGACCAGACAATCAGGTTGACACCAGTATGGCCCCCTCCGGCGTTCGGGATTTCCATCGCTTTCTCCGGCATAGAATATCCCATAATATTTATGACAAGAATTCCGAGGATGGCACAACCACGCAGAAGGTCGATTATTTCGATCCGCTCGGTGCTTGAAACCGGAGAGGTTGATTTTAGTTCTGAGACTATATTGTTGTCACCCGACTCGGTCATTGCAATTACCCCTTTCGTTTGCCTTAGATACGCAGGATCAATATTGATGTTTCATTCCGGTTTGGCAACCGTCTTTATCGAAAACGGGTGAGGCAGATAACGTGGATGTATTAGACACTCATAATTATTATATTGACATACTCCTAATGTTGGCTTATATAATTTGTATCAAGTACAAGAAACGATCAATTAGCATGCCACCTTGGTGGTGATTGTTAAGCGACAGAAATAATAAGAATCAATCCCAATTAGCCCTTCAAGGAGGAAACCATGTATTTTGTGACCAATCGAGCCATTCGCAATGGCAAGAATTTGAAAATGCTCGGAAATAAACCAAGCGGAGAAGGTCCCAATGATTTGCGACTATGCGAAGCCACAAAGTCGAAAAATAAATGGAATATTAAGTTGATCGAAAACGAGGCTACCGATGCGATGATAGCCGAGATCGCTAAACTGGAAAAGGCCAACGGGACACAGTCCAGCCATAATGGGGAAAAGAAATATTCCAGCTGGTATGTGGCCAAAAAGCTGTATTTCATGTTAAAAAGTAAGAAAAACAAAAAGGAAAATCTTGTCTTTTTCGTACATGGCTTCAACAACAATGTCGAGGATATGCTAAATCGAGCTCACAATTTTTCGGTCAAATATGGTGTAGAGGTTATTCCTTTTAGTTGGCCGGCCAATGGTGGTGGGGTTAAAGGATCTCTAAGTTATAAGAGTGATAAGCGGGATGCACTGGCTTCTCTGGGCGCGCTGGATCGTTGCCTTGAAAAAATAACCGGTTATCTGAGCGAGTTTAATCAGGAATTTCTTAGCCAGTTAAGACTTGATTTGGCCCAGAACGGCGCCAGAAGTGAAGCGGATGCAATGAAATTGTATGACCGCTTGGTTGGTCGCGGATGTCCATTTACGGTCAATTTGGTTTGTCATAGCATGGGAAATTACCTGTTTAAGCATTTGCTCAAATCCGGCTCCTATCATGGTGATCGATTGATGTTTGATAATGTCATTTTAGTGGCGGCTGACACAAATAACAAAGAGCACAAATCGTGGGTTGATAAAATAAACTGCCGTCGGCGTATCTACGTTACAATTAATGAAGATGACAAAGCACTCCGCCTTTCTCGCGTTAAAGGTGGGGAGGAACAACAAGCCCGGTTGGGACATTTCCCACATTATCTTGATTCATCCCGGGCCAAATATATTGACTTCACCGATCAGGCCCAAGTTAAGAACTCGCATGCCTACTTTGAAGGGGATTCGCTCAAAAATCTAAAGGTAAAGAAATTTTTTAAGGAAGCCCTTAATGGCAAGAGGGCCGAGGTTGGACTTTATTATAACCCGGAATCCAATATGTACCGTTTTAGCCGCTAACGGAAAAGTTACAGCGAGGGAAAATGGCACTTTTTGTCGTGGCTTATCCAAAGTTGTCTGACTCTGATCGAAAATTAATTTCAGATATCAGAGCCAGGAATGACCGGCAGTTTGAGATAATCAAGCCACACATCACCTTGGTATTTCCGGTTGATAATATTGATTCGGAAAAATTGTGTAAGCATGTAGAAAAAGTGCTATGTCAATTTTCTACGACCGAATTGTCGTTCAAGTCGGCATCGGTCGTTTATGGAAAATATGAAAAACAATGGTACCTGTTTTTAATGCCGGATATTGGGAATGAATACATTAAAAAGTTGCATGATGCGCTTTACACCGGGGTTTTAGCCGGTGAGCTCAGGTCCGATATCCCGTTTATCCCTCACATCACTATCGGTATTTTTGATAATCCAACTGAGCTAGATCGGTTGGCGGAGCAGTTGAACAGAAGCAATTTCATAATCAATTCAGAGATAACTGCGATTGATGTTGTTTTGGACGAATATGGTATAGATCAGGATATCATTGGCACCAAGACGATTAAACGGATTGATTTATGAAGTGACAAGAGAACCCTTATTGTGTAGTTGCATCAATTAGTGCAAAAGAGTGAAAAATATTTTATCGAAGGAAAGTTTCCTGGAATTTTAATAATTTGGAATTTAGTTGATCCGTTTATGGTTCAAACTTAGCTTATCCCCAATGGCAATATTACTATTTATCAAAAACATATTTTACGGTCTGAACGTCAAGCGTTATCGATATGGTTTGGCATTTTCGGTACTGGTGCATGTCGCCTTGATCTTTATCGTCCAAACGCACCCCGGTGTGGATGGTCTGATTTATCAAGGGGTCGCTCAAAGCATCAATGAATCTGATAGTTTTCTTGCCTGTGGTGCTTTTAGTGGCGCCTATTGGCCGCCCCTCTTTTGCATCTACCTGGCCTCGTTTTATAAACTGTTTGGGCATACATCATGGTTATTTTTCCTGTTAAATATTTTGATAGCGGTATCGACAGCGGTCGTTTCTCAAAAATACCTCAGGCGCATTTTCGGAGAGACAACATCTCGATGGGCGGTTTTGCTCTGTCTTAATTCTATTCTGATCTTTAATTTTCAATTTTATTATAAGTATGAACTTTTGACCGGGTTGCTGTTCGCTGTCGCTTTGTATTTTTTGTTCAAAAATTCTCAGCTGAGTTGGAATGATCTGTTTTGGTCCGGTCTGTTTTTTGGCCTGTCGGCGTTGGCGACCGGGCGTGTTTTGGCGATGGTGCCAGCTGTGCTGATATACATTGTCGGATGTCACAAGAACCGTTTGAAGCCAGTGACTAAGAGTGTGTTCCCCGCTCTTCTGCTGTTTCTTTTTGGCATTATGCTGGCTGTGACTCCCTGGACGATTCGTAACTATGTCTGTTTTGAAAAACTGATTCCGATTACAACCAATAGTGGGCTGAATTTTTATACCGGTTTCAATGAGAATGCCAACGGTGGATATTTACATCGCCACCAACTACCGGAACCGTTTGACGAATGGGACCGAAATGACAATGGCGCTTTCTATAAAGGGGGCTTGAGTTTCATTTCCGATAATCCGGGTCGAGCAATGCTTCTAATGCTAAAAAAGGTTAATCTTATCTGGCGCGTCCATTATCTGGATACAGCGTTGATTTATCCTTTTTTCTATTTTGGGATATTCTTTTTGGTCCGACTTCTGCCTGCCTCAAGAAAGCCAGAAGCGCGAATGGTGCAATACATGGTATTGTTTTACAGCCTGTTCCATTGCCTGTTTATCGCTCGCTACTATTACATCGTGCCGATTTTACCGCTTGTGTACGGTGTGGCGATAGCAATACAGAGATATTTGGGTCGCAAAATTATGGAGCTTTTGGATAATCAGCCCAAAGTCAACGCTTCACAATAGAAAGCACTTTACTGCTTCTGAGTCGAGTCAACCGGATCGGTTGCGACCGGTTTCAGTTCATCCGTCTTATCCGGGGTAGCAGCCTTGCCAAATGTGAAATTGACAGCTTTGATGACGTTGCCATCGGAGCCAACGATTTTGACTTCCCAATTTCCGACCCATTCGGAGCGCATCGTTTTATAGCTCCAGGTCCGCCAAGGATCACCCTTGATCGTCATCTCGACATCGGATCGCTCCAGTCCTTCGTGGAGCCAGACGTGGCGCAGTACAGTTGGAGCCGGATAACCGGTGACGCGGGTCCAGAGGTAAATCCTCTCCACATCCGTATCAAATTGGATAAGACTATCGAGCGGAACTCGGTTTTCTATTGCAGTGCAGAGAACCGTCTCGATATTCTGTTCGGCCATTGATGCGATCGGAAAAAGAATTACCAGAGCCAGAATTGATAGTGATAGTTTTTTAAGCATGATTTCTCCCGTGAAATTATTATTCGGGTCACAATAGACCATAATATCTCTATCGGTAGCCGACAACAAAAAAGTAAATACTCAACCTGTTAATTTACCTGAGCAAAGTTATGATTTTTGTGCATCGGTAAAATTTGAAGCACAATAATCGGGCATTTCCCATACGGGTTTTTCCTTTCAGGGGTGTTTTAATGGTCCCTAATAGGTTGGTATTATAGCAGTTATGATATTATTTCAGTGGTTGGCATTACCGTTGCTTTATAATTACCTGTCTTGGTTTAAGCGGCAGGGAGGATGGAGCCGGGAAGTCTCCGTCCTCTTTGCGAATTATATGGTGGATTATTGTACGAAATTTAATGCCCTCTGGATTTCTGTAGTATGGCCCCATAGTACTTGTAACTCTTCATGAATTAGCGGGTTTACTTATTTTTAAAGGGCGTCTTTAATGGCACAATTGTGCTGATGCAATTCACAATCATTTTTTCTTAAGATTGCAAGCTGGACTTGTCGATATATACAAAGTGATATTGAGCAGAAATGGTTATCTGCTAGTTACAATCTTGACAGGATAGGTTTTTAGCCGTATTTTTTTGGTAGAAACAGATCATTTACTACGCACAGATTAACTATTTTAAATAAGTTAGGAAAAATTGATGAAACATCTATTGATTGTTTTAATCGCAGTCTTGTTTATCGTCGGCTGTGGAGATGATAATGCCGAAAATAGCCTGCCGACTTACGGAAAGGTAAGATTAGAAGTTTTTGATTCACCTCCGCCGGTCGATGTGGAGCAGATCAACCTCACTGTTTATGAAGTTCTGATTCACCGTGATGGGTCCGGATGGCAGACTATTGCCGAGATGGATACGACAATCGATTTTCTTGAATTAGTCAACGGTTCAACTGTCGTAATGGTGGACGATTCGCTTTTGACGGGGCATTACACCCAGGCTCGTTTTATCCTTGCCGACAGTAACGAAATCGTTATTGCCGGACACAGCTATCCTCTGGTAGTTCCCAGCGGATCGCAGTCGGGGCTAAAATTCAATCTTGATTTCACGCTGAATGAAAATGAAGTGGTTGAAATTTGTGTCGATTTTGATATCTCCAAAGCGATAGT
>JAUVBC010000082.1 GCA_030591405.1 Candidatus Zixiibacteriota bacterium | reverse complement strand
GTTGAGTAATTCAGTCCACTCAGTTTGGCAGCGGCTGAAATTCTAACAATCCAGAGACTTCGGAACGTTCTCTTTTTATTGCGACGGTCGCGATAGGCATATGTTAAACCTTTATGAACCGTTTCCAAAGCTGTCCGGTACAAGCGGGATCTTCCGCCATAATTACCGCTCGCTTTTTTTAGTACCTTTTTATGTCGTCTATGTGCCGCAACATTATTTTTTGCTCGTGGCATCAGTAATACTCCTGAAAATAATTAGTATCAAAATTAATACGGTAGCATCGCATTGATGCGTTTTGTATCAGCGTTATGGACCAAACCTGATTTACGCAGGTGTCTTTTCCTCTTGGGACTTTTTTTGGTCAAAATATGCGAATGATAAGCCTTCGCTCTTTTTATTTTACCGGAGGCGGTCTTCTTAAATCGCTTGGCCGCCGACCGATTTGTCTTTATTTTCGGCATTTTACTCCTCTAATTCTTGGCTTTCGTCGCAGCAGCCTTGGGATTGAGAATCATCGTCATTCTTCTTCCTTCCAGTTTCGGCTCCTGTCCAATTGTACTTATCTCTTCAAGTTCTTGAGCTATCTTATCCAATATAATTTTACCATATTCAGTATGGGCCATTTCACGACCGGCAAATCTCACAAAGAGTCTAACTTTATTTCCCTGCTCTAAAAATTCGCGAACATGGTTGGTTTTAAATCGATAATCATGTTCTTCAATTTTAGGCCGATAGCGCATCTCTTTCAACTGAACGACATGCTGTTTTTTCTTGGCCTGCTTCGCCTTCTTGGATTGTTCATACATAAACTTTCCGTAATCCATAATCCGGCATACCGGTGGAGTACTATTCGGCGATATCTCAACCAGATCAAGATTGGAATCAGAAGCGCGTTCTCTCGCTTCATTAAGCGGCAGAATTCCTATCTGCTCGCCACCGGGACCGATTAATCGTACCGGTGAACTTTTGATCCTCTCATTGACCCGAGTGGTCTGCTTGGCTATAATATCCTCCCTTATTTAAGTTCAGACTCAATCTTTTTTTCGGCAATTTCGGCTTTTAATAAATCAATGACTTCCGTTAGCTTAAGGCTGCCCTTATCACCTACTCTATGAAGTCTTACCGAAACCGTCTCGTTTTCAATTTCTTTCTTCCCTATTATAAGCATATATGGGATTTTCTGCAACTCCGATTCGCGAATCTTATGACCAATTTTTTCGGAACGAATATCGAGTTGAGCACGAATATTAACTGCCTTAAGCTTCTCACAAACAGCTTTGGCATATTCATTTTGGTCATCAGTGAGCGCCAAAACCATAACCTGAATCGGCGCCAGCCAGAGCGGGAACCGTCCAGCATAATGTTCAATCAGAACCCCAAAAAATCGCTCTATCGAGCCCAATAGCGCCCGGTGTATCATAAACGGCCGCTTCATCTTGCCGTCGGTGTCGGTAAAAGTCATATCAAATCGTTCCGGCAAGCTGAAATCAAACTGGATAGTCGAACATTGCCAGCTTCGGCCAAGAGCATCTTTAATCTTGATATCGATTTTTGGGCCATAAAAGGCGCCGCCACCCTCGTCAACCGAATAATTCAATTTCAAAGTATCCATTGCGTGCCTGAGACCGTTTTCGGCTTTTTCCCAATCGGCCGGATCGCCGATAGCCTTTTCAGGACGGGTGGACAGGAATATTTCATAATCCTGGAATTTAAAAGTATCCAAAATATGCAGGCAAAACTTTATCAGCCAGATCAGTTCGTTTTCCATACCCTCAGGTGACACAAAATGATGAGCATCATCCTGCGTAAATCCGCGGACACGCATCAAACCATGCAACACCCCCGGCTTTTCATAACGATAAACCGTTCCCAACTCTCCCCAGCGCATTGGCAAATCGCGATAACTCCAGCGTCGTGATTTATACATCGAAATATGAAATGGGCAGTTCATCGGTTTGATCTGGTATCTCGCCTCATCTATTTCAATCGGTTGATACATATCATCAGAATAAAAATCGGTGTGCCCCGAACGGTTCCATAAATCGAGATGGGCGATATGCGGCGAAAAAACCAATTCGTATCCGTTTTTGATATGTTCTTCGCGCCAGTAATTTTCAATCTCATTTCTGATAATCGCCCCTTTGGGCATCCAGAGAACAAGACCGGCTCCAACCTCATTGGTAATATGGAACAATTCCATCTGTTTGCCAAGCAACCGATGATCTCGCTTTTTAGCTTCTTCCAAACGATAGAGATAATCCTCAAGCATATTTTGCTTCGGAAAGGAAACACCATAAATTCTCTGAAGCATTTTCTTTTTCTCATCACCGCGCCAGTATGCGCCCGATGAGGTCGTCAACTTAAAGGCTTTAATAATAGATGAACTCGGGATATGCGGACCACGGCAGAGATCTTCGAAATTCGAATGACGATAATAAGTGACCATCTCGTCGGTGATATCATTTTCAATGATTTCTGTTTTATATATCGCCCCATCTTTTTTATACTTCTCAAGCATTTCCTCACGAGAGATGTCTATCCGCTCAAAAGTAACTTTTTCTTTGATGATTTCGCCCATTCGCTTTTCAATCTTTTCCAGATCCTCCGGGGCAAACGGCTTCTCAACATCAAAGTCGTAATAAAATCCTTCTTCAATTGCAGGACCAATAGCAAGCTTTGCATTTGGAAAAATATCAAGGACAGCTTGAGCCATAATATGAGAAGAAGAATGCCAGAAGACCTGTTTTCCTTCCTGACTATTGAAGGTCAGAATCTCCACTGAGCAATCAGAGAGGATCGGTGCCAAAATATCTTTTGCGACGCCGTCAACTTTGATAGCGATCGCGGCTTTGGCCAAACCCGGAGCAATTGCTCGAGCAATATCATAGCCGGTTGCACCTTTGGGATGGATCACTTCGCCACCATCTGGCAACGTTACTTTAATTTTTTCTTCTTCACTCAATGTCATAGCCTATAACTATAAGAGGGCATAAACCTTACAAACAAAACCGGCTTATAACCCACTATATTAATGGTGGGCGATACTGGATTCGAACCAGTGACCCCTTGCGTGTCGAGCAAGTACTCTAACCAACTGAGCTAATCGCCCATCAATTTTATTTTTGCATAAGCCCTTAGGCTGCAATCGCTAATCATAAGAATAAATATCGTAGCTGTCAAGGAAAATATTAGTCATTTATGATAGATTTTTAATTAGGGGAAAAATAATTGAAGCCTTTTTTTATACTCCTTTGACCATTCTTCTAAATTTGTATTTGCCACCCCAAGGACCTCATCATCATTATTCCTTATTTCAGGTTCAGGATGAGTATCGAAATATTTCATAAATTGAATTAGGCCCGTTGTCTGCTTATTTCGTGATAAAAAAGCGCTGATTGATGCCAGCCATAACGGTAAATAAGACAATTTTGCCTCAGGTACAACCATATCGCAAAATATTGCCAGCGCATCCCCGATTGACATCTTCTCTTTTCCTTTGATAATATATATTTTTCCAGTCGTGCTATCTAATTCGAATGCTTTTGAGACCATTCCGGCATAATCAGACGCGGCCAGCCATGAAATCGGATGAAGCTGATTTCCGAGTAATATCGCCTTTTTTCCCCGGATAAATAGCGGCAGAGATTCATAAAACCAGCAGCAACGAAATATCGTATATGGGATTCCGCTTTTTACCAAAGCTCGTTCCGCTTTTATTTTGGCATCAATAAATTTATATTTTGAATCAAGATCGTTGACATTAAGCCCGGAAATCATTGCAATCCTCTTGACACCCATTTCGGCAGCAGTTTGAGCTATATTTTCTGTCCCGCATATTTCAATAGACTTATATTTTTCAAAATTCATCCTGGCGTTTAGATTAATATAAACGGTATCACACCCTTCAATCGCCTGTCCTAAAGTATCTTTATCAGTAACATCAGCGACAACATATTCAAACTCATCACCAAAGAATTGTTTGACTCTATCGGGATTATGGGTCATTAGTCGGATTTTAAAGCCGTCATTATATAACCGCCGAACAACCGGTCGACCCAGCATCCCGGTGCCTCCTACGATCAATATTTTGCCTGTCACTATATAATTTTACCCTTAAGTTAGAATTAAATTATCAACATTAAGTATTAGTAGCATTATGGCAAATTATAAGCAACAAAAATCAGAAAATACATAGATTTCTGGCATAAATATTTATTTAAATTTTGCCCCTATAATGTCCAGAAAAGTGTTGCCAGATTTGGCCAACTCCATATATTGGCGACGTATAAACTTGTAGCAGGAAAAATATTATGGGTTTTGAAAAAATAGTAATAGTTGGAGCCGGAGTCATGGGACAGGGGTTGGCTGAAACTATCGCCACCACCGGTACCGAAGTTATCCTCCTTGACAGAACGGCTCGCCGGGCTGAACGAGGAATCGAAAAAATTGGCGAAAACATCGACCATGCAATAGAGAAATGGGGATTAACCGCATCTGATAAAAACGCAATTTTATCCCGTATAGCACCCTCGACCGACCTGCAGGTAGTCAAAGATGCCGACCTGATCATTGAGGCGATACCGGATCGGCGCCGACGTAAAATAGAGCTTTTTGGTAGAATTGATGATCTCTGTGCGGACGATACTATTATAATTACCAACACGGCAACCCTCTCGATTACTGAGTTGGCCGCAATAACCAATCGGGCTGACAAAATTATCGGGATGCACTTTCTAAATCCGGTACCAAAAATACCGTTGGTTGAAATAGTCAGAGGTCTGAATACATCTGATGAAACCTATAACAAGGCATGTGAATTTGCTGAAATTCTTGGCAAGACTCCCGTTCTGGTTTATGAGTATCCCGGATATATTACGACCAGAGTAATTGTACCCCTGCTCAACGAAGCTATGCATGTCTTGATGGAAGGTGTCGCAACTGCCGAAGACATTGACACCGCTATGAAACTTGGCTACGGCTTTAATGCCGGTCCATTGGCGCTAGCCGACATGATGGGCCTTGATGTCGTTATGTCATGGATGGAAAATCTGCTCTCAGAGCTTTCCGAACACAAATATAACCCCTGCCCGCTTCTTCGTAAGATGGTTCGTGCCGGACATCTTGGTGTTAAATCGGGTGAAGGATTTTTTAAATATGACAACGAAGGTAATCGTATTAAAGAAACACCACCTGAAACTGAACAGGATTAATCTATGAATATTCTGGTAGTAAATTGCGGATCATCTTCGGTTAAATATCAGCTTATAGATATGGATCAGGAGTTTGCTCTGGCTAAGGGCTCGGTCACTCGAATCGGCATGAGCGGCGCCATTTTAACACACAAACCACATGACCGCTCGGAAGTCAAAGTCACCGGGGAAATTCTGGATCATATTATAGCTATCCAGTATGTCATCTCAATTCTTCTCTCTGAAAATCATGGCGTAATAAAAGACAAATCAGAGATTCATGCAGTCGGTCATCGGGTTGTGCACGGCGGAGAGAAATTCTCAAAATCGGTATTAATTGACCGTGAAGTCCAGCGAGAAATTCGCAATCTGATCGATCTGGCCCCATTACATAATCCGCATAATATCAGAGGTATCAACGCCGCGACGAAAACTCTTCCTGATATTCCACATGTAGCAGTATTTGATACCGCCTTTCATCATAAAATGCCGCCCAAAGCATATATATATGGTATTCCTTATGTGATGTATAAAAAATATGCCATTCGTCGTTATGGCTTTCATGGGCCATCGCACCTGTTTGTGACTTCCCGCTCGGCAGAACTTTCCAAAGGAAAACTCGAAGATTACAAAATGATTTCCTGCCACCTTGGAAACGGAGCCTCGGTTACGGCCATTGAGAATGGGGCTTCTATTGATACCTCAATGGGATTCACTCCGCTGGAAGGTCTTCTGATGGGAACCCGTTCTGGCGATATGGACCCGGCTGTCATTCTCCATATTATGGGACGCGAAGAACTATCGTTGCACGAAGCAAACACTCTGCTCAACAAGCATTCAGGATTAAACGGAGTGTCAGGAATCTCATCTGATATGCGCGAGGTCATTGAATCGGCCGATGAAGGCAACACCAATGCACTACTTGCTTTTGAAATATATTGTTATCGGCTGAGCAAATATATCGGTGGTTATGCAACTGCGATGGGTGGTCTGGATCATATTATTTTCACCGGAGGAATTGGGGAAAACTCACCTCGGGTCAGAGAAAAAACATGTGAAAAAATGCAATTTCTTGGTGTTGAATTGGACAAAGACAAAAACTCCTCAGTGATAGGAATAGAATCAGATATTTCGACACCGAATTCCCGAGTTAAAGTTATGGTCATTCCTACTAATGAAGAACTGGTAATTGCCAGAGATACTTTGCGTCTGGTAAATAAAGCAGAAAAATAATTTATTTTATATGACGATTCGGAGGTACATTGACAAAAATAATTGACAAACGTGAACTTTTTGAGAAGGTCCATCAATTCAAGATAGAGTCCCCTCATCTGGTTAGCAAAGCAAAAGCAGGGCAATTCGTCATCTTGCGCCAAAACGAAATGGGCGAGCGGGTCCCTATGTCAATCGGTGGCTTGGATAAGGAAAATGGTCTCCTGACAATTGTTATTCAGGAAGTCGGAAAAACTTCCGCATCGATGAACCGGATGAAAATCGGCGACAGCTTTGCCGATGTGGTCGGACCGCTCGGCTTACCAACTCATATTGAAAAATATGGAAATTGTATATGTATTGGCGGCGGTGTTGGTATCCCCCCCATTTATCCGATTGCACAGGCACTCAAAGAGGCCGAAAATAACGTTACCACAATCATTGGAGCCCGATCTAAAAATCTGCTTATCTATGAAAAAGAGCTTGGCGATGCCTCAGATCAATTACTGATTTCCACCGATGACGGATCATATGGCACTCATGGATTTGTTACCACTATCCTGCAAAAAATAATCGACGACGGCGAAAAGATCGATATGGTGATTTGTGTCGGTCCGGTTCCGATGATGAAAGCGGTTGTTGAGACAACCCGCGAACCAAGAATAAAAACCTTTGTCAGTCTGAATCCGATTATGGTTGACGGCACCGGTATGTGCGGAGCCTGCCGCGTTACGGTCGGCGGTAAAACCAAATTTGCTTGTGTCGACGGACCCGATTTTGATGGCCACGAGGTTGATTTTGACGAAATGACCAAACGACAAAAGATGTACCTCAAGCAGGAAAAAATATCATACGAAAAGTTCCTGCATGATGGATGCAATATAAATAAGCAGGTAGAAAAATTAAATGAGTAGCGGGAGCAAAAGATTATGACTGACGACAAAAAATACGAACCGCTACCAAAAAAAGAGCGGATGAAAATCCCCCGGCATACTATGCCGGAACAGGATCCCAAAGAAAGAGTAAAAAACTTTAAGGAAGTTCCCTACGGTCTCTCGGCTGAGATCGCCAAACTGGAGGCTGCACGCTGTCTTGAATGTAAAAAGCCGAAATGCGTCGCAGGCTGCCCGGTTGAAGTTGACATCCCCGGATTTCTTGCTCTTGCCGCACAGGGCGATTTTATTGGAGCAGCCAGGGTTATCAAAAAAACCAATGCTCTCCCCGCTATTTGCGGACGTGTCTGCCCTCAGGAAGAGCAGTGCGAACAGGTTTGTATTCTTGCCAAAAAAGGAACATCGGTTGCTATCGGTTATTTGGAAAGATTTGTGGCTGACTTTGAGCGAGAACATGGCACAGTTGAAATACCGGAGTTACCACCTTCCACTGGAAAAAAAGTTGCAGTTGTTGGTGCCGGCCCGGCCGGATTGACGCTTGCTGCCGATCTGGCTCAGATGGGCCATAAGGTTGTTATCTTTGAAGCTTTGCATAAAGCTGGTGGTGTTCTTGTTTATGGTATTCCGGAATTCAGATTGCCGAAAGCGATTGTTGCCTCGGAGGTCGACTATCTTAAAAAGATGGGCGTCGAGGTCAAAACCAGTTTTGTGGTTGGCAAACTGGATACTATAGATGAACTATTGGAAGAGGGTTACGATGCGGTCTTTATCGGCACCGGTGCCGGCCTTCCGAATTTTATGCGGCTTGAGGGTGAAAATCTTAACGGCGTCTATTCGGCCAATGAATTTTTGACCCGTTCAAATCTTATGGCCGCTTACGATTTCCCGGAAAGAGACACCCCGATTCATGTCGGAGAAAATGTCGCTGTTCTTGGCGGTGGCAATACTGCTATGGATTCGGTCAGAACCGCACTTCGTCTGGGTGCAATAAATGCATATATCATTTATCGTCGCAGCCGTAACGAGATGCCAGCTCGTAACGAGGAGATTCATCATGCCGAACAGGAAGGTGTCCAGTTTAATTTCCTGACCACACCAATTAAATATTTCGGAACCGACGATGGATGGCTGAAACAGATGGAATGTGTTCGGATGGAACTTGGCGAACCGGATTCTTCTGGCCGAAGACGTCCGATAGTTATCGAAGGGTC
>JAUVBC010000107.1 GCA_030591405.1 Candidatus Zixiibacteriota bacterium | reverse complement strand
GTTGATGATGTCACCTATATTTTACCAAACAAAGCAATTGAAGCAAAATTGGCGGATACTCTGGGGCGATGGTCGGATAGAAGTAAAATTATAAAAGAACTGACCGGAACCGGACTTGGGGCGATGTCCAGAAATAATATCTTAAATAAAACTTTGCCGAAATCTGATTGGGGCGCACGGGATCGAATTGTTGTTGTTTATGGGTTGGGCGAGTGTGAAATGGATAAAGGAATAAATGCCCGCTGGCTGGAGCAACTGTTTTTGCAACTGGCTCGTGATAAAACAGTAAAAGCGGTGGTCTTCAGAGTCGACTCTCCGGGTGGTCTGACGATGCCGAGTGATATTGTAGCACAGGCGGTAAAAAAGTGCGCCGCAGAAAAACCGGTGATTGTCAGTCAGGGACAGATGGCGGCATCGGGCGGGTATCTGATCTCGACTTATGCCGACTCGATTCTGGCCGGGCCGGGTACTGTTACCGGGTCGATCGGTATTTATGGCGGCTGGGTTTATGATAAAGGGATCGGAGATAACATCGGGATGAGTTCCGATTTTGTCAGTCGCGGTCAACATGCTGATTTAACGACCGGTATCAGATTGCCGTATGTCGGTCTTCAGATTCCGGCGCGTAATTTAACAGCCGATGAGTACGACCAGATGGAAGAACGTCTGCACGAGTTGTACGATGATTTTGTCAAGCAAGTATCAATTGGTCGAAAGATTGATATCGAAAAAGTTAAGGAGATCGCTGAGGGACGGATATATTCCGGTCTGGATGGCAAAGAGGTGGGACTGGTAGATAAAATCGGCGGGCTGATGGCGGCGATTAATATGGCCAAAAATATGGCCGGGATCGAAGCAGGTAAACCGGTTAATATAATTGAGATACCAAAATCAAAAGGTCTTTTTAATTTAAGAAAAAAGCTTAATCCGTTTGGGGTATCGATGGAGTCTGATCCGATTTATAATTACTTAAGATTACTGACTGAAAACCTGATGCAGCCGTTGCCGATGATTGAACCGGGTCTGTACCCCGAGATGGAATAAAGGTGTATCTATGAAATTTAAATGTCATAAATGCAGTAATGAAATAATCATAAAATACATTTCACCCGGCGATGCTGCCGAGTGCAAACACTGTAAGGCTTTAAATATTGTGCCCTTAAAAGGCGAAGAACAAGGATTAATTGTTCATAAAGACTCAGATGCCAAAATTGAAAGAGAGATGAGCGAGCTTGAAAAACAGAAACTTTTTGATAGACTCTGGACTATTGCGATGAGCTTTGCATCATACGGTGCATTTATAATATATTTAATGGCGAGAGTAAAATCAATTGAAGGTTCTTTTTTCTTAAAGGATATAATTCTATCGAAATCATTTGGAATAATATTCGGCGTATTTGGCATTTTATTATCAATTATAGCAATTGGTATCATTGAAATTATTTTGATAAATAAGACAACTGAGAAATTGTCATTTTTTAATAGTTTAGATCCATTTATGAAATATATGAATATCAAGCAAAATATTCCATTACTTATTGTAATAATCATAATTGCAATTTGTGAGTTGGTTATTCTCATAATAAATTAGGCTGTTTGAAATTCTTGTGGTTTCGACAATTTATAGAGTCAAATTATGAAAGTACATCTACTGGTAGATTTTGATAAAGACTGGATAAAGCAATTAACCGCCGCGTTGGATTCGGATATTGAATTAACATACGGTAAAGAGAATGATGCCGTATATGAAAGCGAAGTTATTATCTCGGGATTGCCGAAAGAAGAGATATTAAAACGTAATAAAAAGATACATACGCTGGTGATTCCCTGGGCCGGACTTCCAAAACAGACGCGCGAATTGATGTTTCAATTTCCTGATATTAAGATTTATAATATTCATCATAATTCGATACCAACCGCTGAAACTGCCTTTAGTATGATGTTAACAGTTGCCAAAGATATAATCCCGATTGACCGCAATTTCAGGAATTTTGATTGGCGACCGAGATATACAGATAGCAACGCATTGACTTTGTCGGGAAAAACAGCATTGATTATTGGATATGGTGCAATTGGGAAACTGATTGGGCATTTTTGTAATAGTATCGGGATGAAGGTTATGGCGACAAAACGGAAAGCCGATAGTACAAAAGATAACATTGCCGAAATTTATCCGCCTGATAAATTACATGAATTATTGCCAAAAGCTGATGTTTTATTTATCTGTGCACCATTGACTCTTGATACTGAGGCGTTGATTGGCGAAAAAGAATTAGCAAAGTTGCCTGATGATGCAATTCTGATTAATATTGCCCGGGGATTGATTGTCGATGAAGAAGCGTTATATAACGAACTAAAAAGCGGAAGAATCCGAGCCGGGTTGGATGTCTGGTACAATTATCCCGAGGATAAAGAATCACGTTTAAACACAAAACCATCGGAATATCGGTTTCATGAACTTAATAATGTTGTTGTTACCCCGCATCTGGCCGGGCACTATAATGAGATTGAGACAATGCGGATAAAAGAGCTGGCAAAACTTCTGAACAAAATTAACAACGGCGAAAAAATCGATACCAGAGTTAATCCAAAGATTGGGTATTAGTCCAATTGTCGAAACCCTGCGGGATTTCGACCTACTCTATTACTGAACGGCTGACCGAAAAACGGAGGTTACTATCTTTATCAGGGATCACGGTTTTTTGACGGTTGCTCTTAAGAACTCACGGTTGAGTTTGGCAATAAATTTCACCGATATCTCTTTGGGGCAAACAGCTTCACATTCATAGAAGTTAGTGCAATTCCCGAATCCTTCGAGGTCCATCTGGGTAAGCATATTTTTGACCCGCTCGGTCCGCTCGGCCTGACCTTGAGGAAGGTAGGCGTATTGCGACACCTTCGCCGCTAGAAAGAGCATCGCCGAGGCGTTCTTACAAGCAGCAACACAAGCACCGCATCCGATACACTGGGCAGCATCCATCGCAGTGTCGGCATTTTCCTTTGGGATCGGGATAGCGTTGGCATCGGGGGTGCCACCGGTATTGACCGAAACGAACCCGCCTGCCTGCATGATGCGGTCAAAGGCCGAACGATCTACAATTAGATCTTTTATAACCGGAAATGCTTTGGCCCGCCAAGGTTCAATATATATTTTATCACCATCTTTAAAATGTCTCATGTGGAGCTGGCAAACGGTGGTACCTTTTTCCGGTCCATGAGGATTGCCGTTGATGACCAGAGAACACATCCCGCAGATACCTTCACGGCAGTCATGGTCGAATGCGATCGGCTCAATACCATCGGTGAGCAATCGTTCGTTGACGACATCAAGCATTTCTAAAAATGACATGTGGGAACTTATATCATTGGCCTGATAGGTTTCCATCCTGCCCTTATCATCGGCGTTTTTCTGACGCCAGACATATAATGTAAGATTCATTATTTATAGCTCCTTGTCGCCAGTTTGATATTTTCATACTCAAGCGGTTCTTTGTGAATCTCCGGTTTTTGGCCGACACCTTTGTATTCCCAGGCGGCAACATATAGATAATCGTTATCGTTTCGCATTGCTTCACCCTCCGCTGTTTGATATTCCTCGCGGAAGTGAGCCCCGCAGGATTCATTGCGGTCTAAAGCATCGTGACACATTACCTCGGAGAACTCAATAAAATCGGCGACTCGTCCGGCGTATTCAAGAGCTTGATTAAGCTCTTCGTTTTTGCCCAGGACCTTAAGGTTTTGCCAGAATTCTTCACGAACTTTTGGAATCATCTCAAGCGCTTTTTTCAAACCGGCTTCATTACGACCCATACCGCAATTGTCCCACATTATCGTTCCAAGTTCACGATGGAATGAATCGGCGGAACGGTTGCCGCCAATTGAGAGGAATTTCTCGGTCCGCTGTTTAACTTCCTCCTCGACTTTC
This sequence comes from Candidatus Zixiibacteriota bacterium, assembly GCA_030591405.1. Taxonomy (GTDB): domain Bacteria; phylum Zixibacteria; class MSB-5A5; order GN15; family PGXB01; genus JAAERC01. Next base: position 3,249 of record JAUVBC010000107.1, on the reverse strand, counting down.
TTAAATTCAGGATGAGTCGTATCGACTCCCGCAGGACCTTTGGTGGCAAAATGGTTACCGACAGTATATGGAACGACAAAGTAACCATCGGCAAGTCCCTGCATCAGTGCTGAGGCGCCAAGACGATTAGCGCCATGATCTGAGAAGTTGGCTTCGCCCAGGACAAATAACCCCGGGATGGTACTCTCAAGATTATAGTCAACCCAGAGACCGCCCATTGTGTAATGAGATGCGGGGTAGATCCTCATCGGCACGGTATATGGATCTTCGCCGGTTATTCGTTCATACATATCAAAAAGATTTCCATATCTTTCGGCGATAACGTTTTTACCAAGTCTGCCGATGGCATCGGCAAAATCAAGATAGACACCAACGCCGGTTTCACCAACGCCACGGCCATCGTCGCATGCCTCTTTGGCCGAACGTGATGAGATATCGCGCGGCGCAAGGTTACCAAAGCTTGGGTATTTGCGTTCCAAGAAATAATCTCGTTCATCTTCAGGTATCTGGGCCGCCGGGCGTTTGTCACCTTTAGCTATTGGCACCCAGATACGGCCATCATTACGAAGTGATTCCGACATCAACGTAAGTTTTGACTGATAGTCACCAGAGACCGGGATACAGGTCGGGTGGATCTGCGTATAACAGGGGTTGGCAAAAAGGGCACCTTTTTTATAGGCACGGTATGCCGCGGTTACATTGCATCCAATAGCATTGGTTGAGAGGTAATAGACATTTCCATATCCGCCGGTGGTTAATATTACAACATCGGCGGCGTAGGATGATATTTTACCGTTGATCATATCTCTGACCACGATACCGACGGCGCGATCATCTACCACAACTATATCAAGCATCTCAGTGCGATTATACATCTTAACTTTTCCAAGACCTATCTGGCGCGAGAGAGCCGAATAGGCACCGAGAAGGAGCTGTTGTCCGGTTTGACCACGGGCATAAAATGTCCGTGATACCTGGGACCCACCAAAAGAACGATTATCTAGAAGTCCGCCATACTCACGGGCAAAGGGAACACCCTGCGCGGCGCACTGATCGATAATATTATTACTGACCTGTGCCAGACGATAAACATTTGCTTCGCGAGATCTGAAATCACCGCCTTTAACAGTATCATAGAACAGTCGATAAATCGAGTCACCATCGTTCTGGTAATTTTTGGCAGCATTAATCCCGCCTTGAGCAGATATTGAGTGCGCTCTGCGGGGAGAATCCTGATAGCAGAAACAATCGACATTATATCCAAGTTCAGCAAGGGAAGCTGCTGCCGATGCACCGGCGAGACCGGAGCCGACAACTATTGCTTTGTATTTTCTTTTATTGGAGGGACTGATCAGTTTCATCTCAAATTTATAATTGTCCCATTTTTCTGTCAGAGGACCGGATGGGATTTTTGCATCGAGTTTCATAGGTTACCTCCAGTCGGCAGACTAATAATATTTAAGAGGACAGCAATCGGCATTGAGACATAACCGATAAAAAAGATCAGGGCAATAAGATTGCTGACTATTTTTAACTTTGGCAATATAGTCGGTTTAGTCAGGCCGAAAGTCTGGAACACTGATGATATCGCATGACTGAGATGGAATGCCATTAAGGACAGAGCGATGAAGTAAACAGCGGAGATAGTATAGTTCTGGAACCCTAATATAACCATTGAGTAAACGTCGAATCGGCCGTTGTCTAATGGAAGATTAGCATACTCAGGGTTGGTGGTAATCATCGTAAAATGTAAAAGATGATAGACAACAAAAGAGAGAATCAATGCGCCGGTCCAAAACATTGTTCTTGATGCCACCGAGGCTTCAAGTGTAACGTCTTTCATATAAGATACCGGCCGTGCCTTTCTATTTTCAAGCCAGAGGACAATACCTTTCCAAATATGGATAGCAAAAAGTATTAAAATCACCGATCTGAACATCCATTTCGCGGCAACCATATTTTGTAAAGTTTCAGCATAGCTGTTAAGTTGATCCTGTCCGACAAAAAGTTGCAGATTACCAATCAAATGAGCTGTTAAAAATCCAATGACAGAAATACCTGTGATTGCCATCAGCACCTTTTTACCAACCGATGCCTTTGAAAATCCCAAGGGTTGATTATTTGTCATATTCTATTCCTGCTAATTTTTTGAAAGTTTATTTCTTTGAGAAAAAACATACAAATATGGCACGGGACAGTCAACCAAAAAACTGTTTTTCACAGATGAAAATTATGGACAATTTCCGAAATCTTACTTTAGAGATCAGAATTATAAATAGGTAAGCCTATATACTTCGTTTACTTTAATTCCATAATCTGTTTGATGATTGCTTTGTTGTCCGGTGTCAGATCGACCATGTCCCAAGGTGCCCCACTATTTATGGTGGGTTAAGTAACGATGTTTTTTGAGAAACCGACACTAAAGTGTGGGCCTCCCGATCACTTAAGTCACCATATTACTGATTTATGGTTTCCTTGGTATAATATTGTTCAGCCCACATATCATAAACAATTATTATAGTATCATTAAATTTGAAAAGGCAGGTTCCCCATGTGTGATGAGATGTATTTAACTTTCCCTCCGGGAGAGGTCTATATTCATTTAGGATTTCAGGTGTTCTTCTGACAAAATTAGAAAATGAAATACGGTTGTCCTTGCAGTATGTTAATATCTTAACGTGTCCCAATCCAGGGGTTGGCAAGACACTTTTAGATGGAATATCAAAGGATTTTGATTGAAACATCCAGAATCCCTCCTCTATAAATACTAATCCATCTCTTATTTTTGTATAATGCACATATGTTGTATCGCTTTTTAGCTCAATATATTCGGGTTCTTCTCCAAAATTAGCCACATACTTACCGAAAATTTCCGATTCCTCTATTTTTTCTGAATCGGGCATATAATAATCCAGGCATGATTGACAGATTACAGTAAAATTAATTAGAAGAATTAATCGTAGTCCAATACACCAGCGGCCTCGACATCTTTTATTTTTCAAAAACACCGTCAAAATTTATCACAATTCCATAATCTGTTTAATGATGGTATCGTCGTCAGGTAATAGGTCGGCTTTGACCAGACGAGGGACAAGTTCGCGCCATGATTTATCGGCATCAAATACTACCTTAAAAATCGGTAGAGCCTTTTCCAATTCATCGACTCCCACCAATGTTGCCGCCTGCCAAAAAAGAATCTACATATTTCCGGGGGCGAGTTCGGCCGCCTTTGAATATGAAACGTTAGCT
>JAUVBC010000337.1 GCA_030591405.1 Candidatus Zixiibacteriota bacterium | reverse complement strand
CAATCCCCCGTTTTCGGCGCTTGCCTTTAAAATAATAAACGACCCATATGTTGGTCAGCAGACATTTATCCGGGTTTATTCAGGTGAACTTAAGGCCGGAAGTTATGTCTATAATTCAACGCAGGATAAACGCGAACGTGTTGGACGAATCATGCGGATCCATGCTGGCGACCGTCAGGAACTAACCGAGATCAAAGCCGGCGATATCGCCGCAATTATCGGAGTGAAATCGACTGTCACCGGGGATACCTTATGTTCCGAGGATGATCCGATCCTGCTGGAAAATATCCATTACCCTGAAACGGTGATCGATTTACGGGTTGAACTCGAGGACAAAAAAACTCGTGACAAACTTGGGATGGCGCTGAACAAATTATCACTCGAGGATCCTTCGTTTACAGCCAAATTTGATGATGAAACCGAGGAAACAATTATTTCAGGAATGGGTGAGTTGCATCTGGAGATAATTGTCGACCGCTTAAAAACCGAACATGGCATTGAGGTTTTAGTTGGAAAACCGTCGGTTGCTTATCGGGAGACGATAACGACAGAATTCGTTCACAATCATAAGTACAAAAAACAGACCGGCGGCAGGGGCCAGTATGCTCATATCGAATTTAGGATAGAGCCAAATCCTGGTGAAGGTCTTGAATTTGTCAATCGTGTTGTCGGCGGCAATATCCCCAAAGAGTATATCCCGGGGATCATGAAAGGTTTCAGGAGCTCAGCCGAAAAAGGTTTATTGGCCGGATTTCCGATGGTTGACATTAAATTTGTACTCCTGGATGGCTCATCGCATGACGTTGATTCAAGCGAAATGGCTTTTCGGGCTTGCACGATGCAGGCGCTAAGAGAAATAATTCACCGCACCGGGCCGAAACTTCTCGAACCGGTAATGAAAATAGAGATCAATACGCCCGATGAATATATGGGCGACGTTATTGCCGATATCAACCGCCGTCGTGGTAATATCGAGCGTCTTCGCCGATTCCGTAAAGGCTCGCAGAAATTAAACGGCAAAGTCCCGCTTAAAGAGATGTTTGGTTATGCCTCGACCCTGAGAACTATCTGCAGTGGCAGGGCATCTTTTTCGATGGAGTTTCTCAATTATCTGCCGCTTCCAAAAGGACTCCAGGACGATGTTATCGCTGAACAAAAAGAGAAACAAGCCATAAAGAAATAGCGCGGTGCCCCACAGCTTGTTATGAATCCTGAGATAAACGAAGGGCTGTGGGTTAGTCACAATTGAGCAGTCAATATTATTTTGTGATAACAGATAGCCAGAAAAACCGACATCTGCCCCAACGAATATTTATAAAAAAAGCCCCCAGAAATATGGGGGCTTTTTTATTGCTATAGACTTATTTGGCCATCGCGGCCACTTTTTCCCCGATATGATCGTAAACATGCTTTAGTTCCTTCTTTGGGCTAAACTCCACAAAAGAAGTATCTTCTTCCACCCAAACAGTATGCCCCGCTGGCCAATGGAACATCTCACCAGCTTTACATACTTCCTCTGTGCCGTCATTATATTTTACATGAATAGCACCTTCAAGCATATAACCCCAATGCGGACATTGGCACTTATCGTTCTGAAGTCCTTCCAAAAGCGGTGTGGCATCGGCACCAGCCTTCAACTGGACATAAGCGACTGCGGTTTCATCCCATTCTGCAACCCGAAAGGTCGCAACCGGCAACTCCAGAGCAACCGGGATATCTTCTTTTCGTAACTTCATTACACTATCTCCTTTATAACTGATTTGGCAAACAGGCGTTTTAAAAACGCTGCCATTCATTAAGTTTTATTGCATTATGGCTCTGAATAGGCTCTAATTTTAAACCGCCATAATTACAAATTGATTATCATGGGTTAAATACGTCCATTTAGTCCAGAGCATTTGCTCAAATTTAGGATAAAAATTTTTATATAGAAAAAATTGATATGGCAAATTACATTTTTCCAAGTGGCAGACATTTATATAAATCTGCCAAAAACCAAAGAAAGGATTTAGTAATGAAAAAACTCATAATCACAACAGTTATTATTGTCATTTTGACACTGGCAATTTCATTTGGCGGAAATGATGCAGTGCGTCCAATAAGACCGGTGAATACATATTCAATCATCGCTTATGATTCAACGACCGGGCAGTTCGGTGCCGCGGTCCAGTCGCATTGGTTCAAGGTCGCCGATGTTATCTGGCTGGAACCGGGAATTGGCGCGGTGGCAACCCAATCGCTGGTCGATTTTACTTATGGACCACTCGGTTTGGAGATGATAAAAAACGGCAAATCGGCCAAACAGGCACTTGATGGTCTTTTGGTTTCTGACCCTGATAATAATGTCCGTCAGGTGGCGATGATTGACAAAAACGGCGTAATTGCAACGCATACCGGCGACAAATGTATCGCCGAGGCGGGACATCAGATCGGCAAAAATTATTCGGTGCAGGCGAATCTGATGCGCAACAACACGGTCTGGTCGGCGATGGCCGAGGCTTTTGAAAATGCCGAAGGTGACCTCGCCGAAAGAATGATGATCGCGCTTGAGGCGGCCGAGGCTGAGGGCGGCGATATCCGCGGAAAGCAGTCGGCGGCGATGATGGTGGTCTCCGGTGAACCGACCGGGATGAGCTGGATCGATAATATTGTCGATATCAGAGTCGATGATTCCCCCGCACCACTTCCGGAACTTCGGCGGCTTCTCAATGTCACCCGCGCTTATAATTACATGAACGAAGGTGATCTCCTGATAACTGAGAAAAAATTTGATGAAGCTAACGTTGCCTATTCCAAGGCGGCCGAACTCGCCCCCGGAAATATGGAGATTCTTTTTTGGCAGGCGGCAACATTGGTGGGATGCGATGAAGTGGAAAAGGCTCTACCGATTTTTAAGGTAGTATTTG
>JAUVBC010000246.1 GCA_030591405.1 Candidatus Zixiibacteriota bacterium | reverse complement strand
TCTTAAAAAAATATGTTGTATTTGGAGTTGTTATTTTATTTATTTTAATTACAGGTGTGGGGATGATTTCGGGGAATTGGCAAAATGATGTAAAAATTGAGGAGTATTTGTACCATCAAAAACATTTATTTAATTATGGTCATCCAACAAGCACAAATGAAATAAGGAATTTAAACGAGGAAACGGACAAATTGAAAAAATAATAATTGAGATGAACTTAAAGGAGGAAGTAAGGTGAAACTGTTTTTTAGTTTACTGGCAATTTTGGCGATTCTTACATTTTCGTCTGGAATGGTTTTGGCGCAGACCGAGGCTCAGGTGGCAGGTAAATGTATGACCTGTCATAAGGAAAAATCGCCCGGTTTATATCAACAGTGGTTTATGTCGCAACATGCTATGCATAAAGTCACCTGCATTGACTGTCATAGTGCTGAGAAAAGCGACAAGGACGGATTTATGCATGAAGGAGCTTTAATCGCTACGCTGGTCACGCCCAAAGATTGCGGTGCTTGTCATAAGAAAGAAGCCGAAGAAGTTGAAAGTTCCTATCATGCCACTGCCGGGGAAATTTTAGATTCGCAGGATGCCTATTTGGCTCATGTTGCCGGAGGTGAGCCGGTCGCTATTGCTGGTTGCGAGAGTTGTCATGGCGGCAAAGTAAAGATCGACCCTGATTCACCAAATATGCTTTCTAAAAAGAGTTGGCCAAATTCCGGAATCGGACGATTGAATCCTGATGGATCAAAAGGTTCCTGTAATGCTTGTCATACGAGACATTCATTCTCGGCTGCTCAGGCTCGGAAACCTGAAGCTTGCTCCAAATGCCATCTGGGACCGGATCATCCTCAGAAGGAAATTTATGAAGAATCAAAACATGGTAATGCATATTACACGCATCAAAATGATATGAATATTGATTCGGATCGCTGGATTGTCGGTGTTGATTACTTTGAAGCTCCAACCTGTGCCACCTGTCATATGTCTGCAACAGCCGCAATGCCGGTAACCCATGATGTAGGGAAGCGGATAAGCTGGACCTTGCGCCCGCCGGTATCAAAGCATAAAGATAACTGGCAGACAAAACGAAATGATATGAAAACTGTCTGCATCACTTGTCACAGCAGTACCTTTGCTGATGGCCATTACTATCAGTTTGATGCCCTGGTGAATCTTTATAATGACAAATTCGCCAAACCTGCCGGTGAGATTATGAAGATCGTCAAAGAGCGCAAGCTTTTGGAAAATCCGGCTTCATTCAGTAATGAAATTGAATGGATATATTGGGAAATCTGGCATCACGAGGGCCGTCGTGCCAGACATGGCGCCGCGATGATGGGTCCTGACTACACCTGGTGGCATGGTATTTATGATGTTGCCCATAATTTCTATTTCAAGTTGATTCCTGAAGCTCGCAAATTTAATGATCCTGAGTTGAATGCACATCTTGACAAACTGATAAAAGAGAGTCCAATGCATGAATGGATATCAACTCCAACAGGCGAACTTAAAGATAAAATCCGCTCTGGTGAAATGCAGGATATTTACAAAAACCTTTTTGAAAATAAGTAGAGGTATAAGGTGTTAGAACGATATCTGTACTTTATAAAAGGCGTTTCAATTAACTTGTGTGGCAAGCTGGGGGTAGTTCTGGTAACCTCTTCTTTTGTCTCCTTGATAATTCTGGAACTGGCGCGTTTAATGGGAATAATCACCAGCTCATATGCCGGCCTGGTGACCTATATGTTATTTCCATCATTATTTGTTATCGGACTATTTCTAATTCTGATCGGTTGGTTTAAATTCAAAAAACAAACCGGAAAAACAATTACCGAATTATTTGAGCAGGGATTTGATAAAGAAGATTTGTCGGTCACTATATTTGGATCAAGAGTTTTTCACTATATCGGTTTCTTTTCAATAATTAATATTGTTTTTCTTATTATCATAAGTTCGCAAATGTTCAGTTTTATGGATAGTCCAAAATTCTGCGGAACCGCTTGCCATTCCGTTATGAATCCTGAATGGGTTACATATCAACAGTCGCCCCACTCCCGCGTTGACTGCGTGCAATGTCATGTGGGTGAAGGCGCCGGGGCTTTAATAGACAGCAAATTAAATGGTATTTGGCAGATGGTTTCGGTAACATTTGATTTATTGGAAAGACCAATACCGACACCGGTTCATCAGTTGCGTCCTGCCAGAGAAACATGCGAAAAATGCCACTGGCCGGATAAGTTCTATGGATCACGGCTTAAGACAATTGTTCATTATGACCTTGATGAAGCAAACACTACTAATTATTCGACGCTGAATCTAAAAATCGATGCCGGCCACGGAGACAATCGATCAGGAATTCATTGGCATATTACTGCTGAAAATGAAGTTCGTTATATCTCGATTGATGATAAACGCGAAGAAATTATTTGGGCCGAAGTGAGACAACCGGATGGAAGTTATAATCGGTACACAAATAAAACTCTTACCGGTATGACAACTTCTCAAACCGATACCAGATCAATAGATTGTGTTGATTGCCATAATCGAGCAACTCATATTTATGAAAATCAAGAGAATGCAATTGACAAAAGAATTTATAACGGTTTGATAAACATATCATTGCCATTTATTAAAAGAGAAGGGTTAAAAGCCGTAACCAGTGGGTATCCTGATAAAAATGCTGGATTAGAAGGTATCTCGAATCATATCTTTGGATTTTATCAACGTCAATATCCGGAATTGGCGCGAGCAAAATCATTTATAATTGATTCGGCGATCACTTCTCTTCAGGAGATTTATTCCAGGAATATTCATCCGGAAATGAATATTACCTGGGGTACTTATGCCAGCCATATTGGACATACCGGGACGACTGGATGTTTCCGATGTCATAACAGTAATATGGTGGACAATAATGGCAATACTATTTCCGATGACTGCACCTTATGCCATTCTTTGCTTTCCAATAAGGCGGCAACTCCTTATCAGTATTTAACAAAGCCTGATACATCCGATATCAATTATCAAATGCATAAATACTTAAGGGATGAGTTTCTTCAGTCTTACTAAACTAAATTAACCTTTTTCGGCTGGGTAGCCCACAGCTTGCTGTGGGGAAATTAATTTAGACATTATGATAATCTCGGAACAGCTCGATTTGTAACATTTGGTTGTTATAGAAATATGTGTGGATTTGATTCTGATAAGACTCGTCTATTATTTCTCAAACATCTTGAACAAGTTCGCCAAAAATATGATCTTAAACTTTATGGTTATGTAATAATGCTGGAGCATATTCATTTAGTATTATATCCACCACCCGATTCAAAATTAGGATTAATTATTCGTGAGATTAAATCAAAGATGGCCCGGGAATATTTTTCAAAATATTGTAATATTGACACCAGGGAAAAACGAGTATTCTGGCAAAAACGATGCTATGACCATAACTGCAGAAGTACAGATATTGTTAGAGAAAAGATTGAATATTGTCACAAAAATCTAGTGAATAGGGGATTGGTAAATGATCCCGGTGATTGGAAGTGGTCAAGTTATAATTATTACCATGGTGAAACAGAAGTTCCAATTAGAATGGATAGGCTTGAGATATGATACGCTTAATTTCAATGATCCCACAGCAAGCTGTGGGCTACCAAACTTTTTATTTTAAACTAATTATTGAGTCGGTATAATTGTTTTTGTAACTCATCTGTATCATTGGCCGGAAGGTTACAGGTAGAATTCCGGCAAACATATGCAGTTGTTTTACCGTTCGATTGTCTGCCCTCAAGTAAATCTATATTTTCCTCGCCTTTATCTGATACCACTAATATACTATTAGTAATATAATTGTTATAAATCAGATCAATAAATTCTTCTCGATTATTTTGTCCGACCACAATTATCTCCACTTTGTCCGACTCCATATCATTAAATGCTGATATTGCCGAAATCATACCGGTCGGCATTTGATTTATTTGGGGTGCCAGCGCCGCCATAAATTTGTCTACATACCTATTCAAATCTTTATCGCCAGTCAGATT
>JAUVBC010000046.1 GCA_030591405.1 Candidatus Zixiibacteriota bacterium | reverse complement strand
GGTTTTGTTGATCCCTGTTTTTCAATCGGCTATTCGGAGGGCCGATGATCTGGCGATTGCTATTGAATCACGGGGGTATATCAGCGGCTCCGAAAGAAGTTCGCTGCGGCAATTTCGGTTTAACTTTCGCGATTTGGTTTTTATTGTTGTTTCTATCAGTTTAGCGGCGTTTATATTTGGAATTATCGAAAGCAGATAAATGACAGAAAAGAATATTAGACTCGACATTGAGTATGACGGGAGCCGGTTTTCCGGATGGCAGATCCAACCGGAGGTCCCGACCATTCAAGGAGAAATTCGAAAAGCAATAAGGAAAGTAACCGGACAGGAAGTTGTGATATATGGAGCCGGAAGAACCGATGCCGGAGTTCACGCTTTAGGTCAGGTTTGCAATTTTTTTATCGATTGCAAACTTGAACCGGGAAAAATCTGTAATGCCATCAATTATTATCTTCCAAAGGAAATTCTGATTACCGCCTCATCTCAGGTGGCCGAGACTTTTAACTCTCGTCGTTCGGCCCACTGGCGGCAATATCGATATATTGTCGGAAGCGCCAGATCGGCTCTATATTTAAATCGTCGCTGGGAATATTTACATCCACTTGATATTGACAGAATGAACCGATTGGCGACCTACCTGTTGGGTGAAAAGGACTGCGCCGCTTTTTGTACCGTATCCTCGCTAAAAGAAAATAATATTTGTGATATTATTTCGGCCGAATGGAGGGAAAAAGAGGGTTCATTAAACTTTGAGATCAAAGCCAACCGCTTTTTACATAGTATGGTCAGGTCGCTTGTCGGTCTGATGATCGAGGCTGGTAAAGAGAACGATTACTTGACTTTGGAAAATTTTAAGGATATTATGAAATCGGGCGACCACACCAGAATAAAAAAAGTCGCCCCGGCAAGAGGATTATATCTGGTTGCCGTTGGATATTAAATTTGGAGAGTTAAAGATGAAGTTATTTATTGATACGGCTAATCTCGATGAGATAAAAGAGGCCGCTTCGATGGGAATCCTCGATGGTGTCACAACCAATCCGACGCTCCTATCAAGAGAGAAAATGCCTTTCAAACAATTGCTGGCTGAAATTTGTAAAGTGGTCAGCGGTCCGGTCTCGGCCGAAGTTGTTGCTCTTGACGCCGAAGGAATGGTTAAAGAGGGCGAGGATCTCGCAACTATTGCTGATAACATTACTATCAAGATTCCGATTACATTGGAAGGGTTAAAAGCGATCAAGACTCTTTCTGATAAAGGAATTATGACCAATGCCACGCTTTGTTTTTCATCGATGCAGGCGTTATTAGTCGCGAAGGCCGGGGCAACGTTTGTCTCACCTTTTGTTGGCCGCCTTGATGATATATCTCATTACGGAATGGATCTTATTCAACAGATCGTTACTATCTATGAAAACTATGGTTTTGAAACCGAGGTTTTGGTCGCATCGATCAGGAACCCACTTCATGTCGTTGATTCCGCTCTGATCGGTGCCGATGTTGCCACCGTGCCGTTTAAGGTGATTAATAACTTGATCAAACATCCTCAGACTGACCTTGGTCTGAAGAGCTTCTTAAAAGACTGGGAGAAAGTTAATAAAGGATGATTCCGCGATATACATTACCCGAAATGGGCGCCATTTGGGAGGATGAGGCCAAATACCGAGCCTGGCTTGATGTTGAATTGGCAGTTTGCCGCGTGATGACCGAGATGAAACAGATTCCACAGAAGGCATATCAGACTATTAAGAAAAAAGCTGATTTTAATGTCGATCGGATCAATGAAGTTGAAGCTGAAACCAACCATGATGTTATCGCTTTTTTGACCTCGGTTTCTGAATTTATCGGTCCTGAGGCAAAACATATTCATTATGGGATGACCTCGTCTGATATGCTCGATACTGCTCTTTCGCTTCAAATGAAAGCGGCGGCCAAGCTGATTGATGCCCGAATAGTGTCAGCTCTCAAAAAAATAAAGCGGCTGGCACTTAAATATAAAATGACCCCGATAATCGGTCGGACACATGGCGTTTTGGCCGAGCCGACTACCCTCGGCTTAAAATTCGCAGTTTGGTACACCGAACTGAAGCGGGGGAGAGAGCGGTTCAAAGAAGCGGCTGAAACTGCTGCTGTTGGCGCTATCTCAGGTGCGGTTGGCAATTTTGCCAATATTGATCCCAAAATCGAGACCCAGGTAATGAAATATTTGAAATTGAAACCGGCCGAAGTCTCGACCCAAGTGATTCAACGTGACAGGCATGCCGGATATATTACGGCATTGGCACTTTTGGCATCATCTATTGAGAAATTTGCGACCGAAATTCGAAACCTTCACCGGACAGAAATAAACGAGGTCTGTGAAGGATTTGCCAAAGGGCAGAAAGGCTCATCGGCGATGCCGCATAAGAAGAATCCTATTGCCTCAGAAAAACTATGCGGGTTGGCGCGACTGCTACGGGGTTATTCTCTGGCGGCGATGGAGAATATTCCGCTATGGCACGAACGGGATATTGCGCATAGCTCCGTTGAGCGGGTTATTATCCCTGATAGCACCATCGCTATTGACTATGGCCTTGATCTTTTTAATGGTGTGCTTGACCGCTTGATTATTAATAAATCAAGAATGATGGATAATATTTATCTCTATGGCGGAATTGTTTTCTCACAAAGATTATTGCTAAAATTAACGACTGCTTTGGGTGATAGGGATAAGGCCTATCGGATCGTCCAGCGAAATGCCATGAATGCCTACAAAGGAAATAAAGGTTTTAGGGAGTTGATCGAAAATGACGAGGATGCCACAAAGTATGTCAGCCCCGAGGAAATAAATGAATGTTTCCAGATCGACTATTATATGAAAAACGTGGATAAAATATTTAAGAGAGTGTTTAAGTAATGATTGCAATTTATGGTATTAAATTCGTTTTAATCGGTCTGGTGCTAACTATCGCTTTATCGCTATGGTCGGCATCAAAAGATTCGGTATTGTTATTTGTTTTGGCGGTAATTCTGGCATTTATTACATTGTTTCTGATGTTTTTCTATCGCAACCCAGGGAGAGTTGTTCCAGAAGATAGAAATCTGATTTTATCGATTGCCGACGGGACTATTTTGTCAGTGGAAGAATTTGGAAATGATTTTATCGGTAATAATGGAAAAAAAGTATCTATCTTTCTTTCGGTTTTTGATGCCCATATAAATCGGATCCCGGTTGATGGTAAAATTGAATATCTGAAATATTCTCCGGGCAAATTCCTCAAAGCTTTCGTCGAGGACGCCTCGGATAATAATGAGCAGACCGAAATAGGACTTGATTTTGGGTCAGGTAAGATGATTTTTAAGCAGATTGTCGGTATTCTGGCGCGAAGGATTGAATATACTCTCGTTGAGGGCCAGGAAGTCGTTGGCGGCGATATTTTTGGGATGATTCATTTTGGATCAAGAGCCGAACTTTTTCTTCCTGAAAATGTGGAAGTACTGATTAAGCCGGGGCAAAAGGTCAAAGCCGGTGAAACAGCTATCGGAAAAATAAAGAATTAAAAAAGGTTGGATTGATTGTCAAAACATAATTATAGGGGCATTCTTCCCGGCTCATTTACAATGGGCAGTGTTGTTTGTGGCTTTCTTGCAATTTTATCCTCTTTTGAGGGCGAACTTATTACCGCCTGCTGGTTGGTTATTTTGGCCGCTTTTCTTGATGGTCTCGATGGAAAGATAGCTCGTCTTTCAGGCGCCACTTCTAGATTTGGTGTTGAGCTTGATTCATTGGCCGATTTTCTTTCTTTTGGCATCGCACCGGCAGTGATTATTTATGTTGCCAAATTGCAGACGCTTGGTAAATGGGGCTGGCTTATCGGTGCGGTTTATATTATGGCAGCCAGTTATCGTCTGGCCAGATATAATCTTTTTGCTACCACCGATGAAAAAAAGAATTTTATGGGTCTGCCGGTCCCGGCTGCAGCTTTGCCGCTGGTGACCTATCTTATTTTTTGCGATTATCTTTGGGGACAATTGGAATATGGACAATACCTTGTTTCGATGATAATTCTATTTTCGGCTTTGATGGTTTCACAGGTTGAATATGATTCAATGCCGGATCGCTTTAATTCGATAACAAATAGAATAAAGATAGGTCTTTTTGTGATTGCGGCGGTTGCCGCTCTGGCAAATCCACAGCTTTTATTGTTTCCAATTTTTGCCGCATATATTATCTTTGGACTTGTTCGAGCTGCCTATAAGTATTTATATCTTGGGGTAGGGATGGTAAAACGGAAGCAGTTTGGAAATCGGAAATTTGGAGGAACGGAGAAGATAGATGAGCAATAAGAAAGCAACAGTTTTTGTCAGACTTAAAGATGGTGTTCTTGATCCTCAGGGAATAACTATTCAGAAGGCAATTTTGAATATGGGATACGATCAGGTGGCGTCGGTCAGGTCGGGTCGGTTTTTTGAATTGGAAATTAACGCCGAAGGTGAACAAGGCGACAAAAAGATTGAAGAGATATGCAGTAAACTTTTAAGCAACCCGGTCATCGAAAATTATACCCTGGAGTATGAAAAATGAAATTCGGAGTCGTGACCTTCCCCGGTTCCAATTGTGATTATGATGCCTATACGGCAATCAAAGTTTTGGGCGAAGAGGTAGAATTTCTTTGGCATAAATCGTCCGATCTTTTAAATAGTGATGTTATCATCCTACCGGGTGGATTTTCATACGGCGATTATTTGCGCTCAGGAGCTATTGCCCGATTTTCACCAATAATGAAATCGGTGAAAGAATTCGCCCGATCCGGTGGATTGGTAATTGGTATTTGCAACGGTTTCCAGGTTTTGCTGGAATCCGGATTATTGCCGGGAGCACTTCTTCGAAATGCACATCTTAGATTTGCCGGTAAATATATTTATATCAAAGTCGAGAATAATTCCACGATTTTTACATCGGCCTGTCAGCCGGGTGAAATCTTAAAAATTCCTATTGCTCATATGGATGGTAATTATTACAATTTTGATGGTGAAATTGAAGATTTAAAAAAGCAGTCACAGGTAATATTTAGATATTGTGATAAAGACGGAAATATTAACGATGCCGGTAATCCAAACGGCTCAATTTATAATATTGCAGGGATTTCCAATAAAGAGGGGAATGTTATTGGAATGATGCCGCATCCGGAAAGAGCGGTGGAGGATATTTTGGGATCATCGGATGGTCTCAAAATATTTGAATCAATTGCAAAAAGTTTTTCGAAAGGAATGGCCATTGAAAGGGCGTGAATTAACATTTATAATTGTAGCCCTGTTACTGGGGGCGATTCTGGGCGGATTTGTCGGTGAGTTAATCGGATCTTTCCTCCCGGAAGGAGCGGCCAAAACCATATTTACAAAATCGGTGAGTATCGGTTTCGAAACGACTCGTGTCCAGTTATATTCTTTTTCTTTTACAGTTGGGCTGATGTTTAAAATAAACTTTATGTCGGTTTTGGTCGTATTATTAGTAATTATATATTTTAGATGGTGGTATATTTAAGAAAGTTATTAACAAAGGAAATCATATGTTTGGAATGGGTCCATGGGAATTAGCGCTGATATTTTTAGTCGTTCTATTATTGTTTGGTGCTAAAAGATTGCCGGATATCGCTCAGGGGATGGGCAAAGGTATCAGAGAATTCAAAAAAGCTGTCAAAGATACTCAGGGCGAAATCAAATCAAGCATGAATGAAATAAAAACCGACGAATCTGATTCTAACCAAAAGAATGAAAAAAAAGATGGCTAATTTTTTAGAAGAAGATGCCCAAAAAGTTGCCGCTGTTCTTGGTGTAAAAAAAATAATTCGAGAAAAGGACCATTTTCGACTTAAGGTTGATAATGCAGCTGAAAAAAGGGTTCTAATACTTGAGATATATCCCGAAGAGCTATTGGGTCTTGTTCGCGGAACGCTGATAGTTGTATATACCGGAAATTCCCATCTCCAGATTCATAACTGCTCGGGTTATGTAATCTCAGAGGAGTTGGGCGAAGTCACCTTTGTTACTGAAACCGAAAATAGGTTATCCGGGCTGGTTGTGGAAAGCGGAGCCGCCTGCTCGCTGTATGCCGGAATAGATAGAAAACTGATCTCAAGTGATTTTACTAATCTTGGAGTTGAGGTTATGCTTTCGGGAGTAGCCTTATCTCTGGCCGAAGATATTATTGATCCTGAAGAAAAGGAAGAGAATTGATCTCTTCCTTATTTCATTGAATTAGACTGTCGATCCTTTTTTACTCGAAAACGAATCTATAAAATCAGATAACGCCGATGAAATTTCACCCGCTTTCTGGAATCGTTCTTCCGGATTTTTCTGTAATGCTCGGTCAATAACCCTGTCAAACAAGGTCGGAATTGACTGATCTATCGACGATGGCATTTCCGGCTGATTGTTAACAATATTATAGATAAGTGAAGTAAGATTTTCTCCGATAAATGGACGCTTATTTAGAAGCATCTCATACATGACAACGCCGAGACTAAAGATATCGCAGCGATTATCAATCGCCTTACCCTGCAATTGTTCGGGCGAAATATAGTTAGGTGTTCCCATTGCGATTCCGGTGCGTGTCATCGAGGTCGAATCAATTCGGGCAATACCAAAATCCATGACCTTGACGACATAATTATTCAGGATCATTATGTTGGCCGGTTTGATATCACGATGAACAATTCCCTGCTTATGAGCATAGTCCAGAGCGCTACAAATTTGGGTTATAATTTCAGTGATGATACGATAATTAAATTTTACTTTGCGACGGATCATATCTTCAAGAGTCTGTCCCTCCAGATATTCCATCGCAATATATTGCAGATTATTTTCTGTCCCGACATCGTAGATTGTAACAATATTCGTATGTGACAACATTCCGGCGGCGCGTGCCTCACGGAATAGTCGCTCCTTAAGCTCATTTAATTCCTCGGGATCGCTGACAAAATCAAGTCTGATAGTTTTTAGGGCGACATTTCTATTGATGGCAGGGTCAATACCTTTATAAACGGTACCCATTGCGCCTTGTCCAAGGACCT
This sequence comes from Candidatus Zixiibacteriota bacterium, assembly GCA_030591405.1. Taxonomy (GTDB): domain Bacteria; phylum Zixibacteria; class MSB-5A5; order GN15; family PGXB01; genus JAAERC01. The sequence goes on along the minus strand of JAUVBC010000046.1, from coordinate 3,310 downwards.
CAATGACCTTATACCGTCCGAGACTTTTATTGATTAGCTGACTATCACTGGCCGAAAGCGATATTTCTTCCGGTTGTGGAGGCGGTGGTGGTGGAGCATTATCCACGATTGTGTTTTTATCGACTACTTTATTATTGTCTGTATCCAATGATACCGGTGAATGTTCAATTGAAGATTGCTTTTCTGGTTGAGAAGCAATTGTTTCTGAACTGTCTGCTTTAATTGTTTGATTACTATCATCATTTGTGATTTGACCAGCAGCGACAGTATTCTCAAATTCAGCATTAGTCTGATGCGGCCGGGGGGCTGGTTTTGACTGTACAGATGTTGTCGGACGCATCGGCTGTGAAGCAGGCATATCCTGATGTCCCAAATCAATCTTTGGTAAACGGGTTGTTCCAGAGCCTTCAATTTTGCCTTTGAAAACAGTTAGATTTGATAAGAATTCATTATCAAGAATAGGACTGGCCAGAAGTAGCAGGAACAACTCCAACCCGATATATAATGGTTGTGCCAATATTTTGTAAAAGTTAAAGAGGACAAAATTTAGATTGGCTAAAACAAAGAAGCAAACCATTAAAATTACAAATCTATATAGCAGACTGACCCGGGGGAGAATGAAGGCAAATAAAATGCCTAATCCAAAGAGGGTCAGCATATCAATTCCGGGAGTAGCATCAATTCGTTTTATAAAATTGGCATGGATAATATTTTCAATGATATTTGCCTGTATCTCGGCGCCACTTTGGCTTGAAGAAACCGGCGTTGAAAAGTATTCTCCAACAGATTTGGAATTCGTCGAAATGATTACCAGCTTGCTGGCAAAGACAGAAGGATCAACAGTTTCATTTAATATATTGGCGGCGGAATATTTTTGGAACGATTCTCCCTGTTTATTATAGTTAACAAATAATTCGCCACTTTTATTAGTGGGGATCTCTATTCTGCCCAGCTTAACCGAGCGACCGCCATTTACTTTTATTGATGAGGGCTCGATACCAAGTTGATGAGCCGCAGCCAGCAGAGCTGTTGAAGGATAGTAATACCCTTCGTAATGAATAACCAGAGGTGACCATCTGATTTTACGGTCGCCATCATAAACATTATATTTAAACCCTATACCTGAAGAATATTGACAAATTTGATCCGGCGGGAGAAATATTTTTCTGGCCAAAAGTGTGGCACTTTCATCCAAAACACCCAGATTGTTATCGACCGCGACTGAATATTGTTTCAAAAATTTAGGGTTCGAGATTCTTTGATTTCTAAATTCTTCCGGAGTAATTTCGAAGGGAACAATGACATTTTTCATCCATGACATCTGCCCGGCCAAAACTTCGGTAAAACCAAGCGTATCCTGCTCAGTGTCCTGTTCGAGAATTATGTCAAGGAGAACCGTTTTGGGCAAACCGCTTCCGACTGCAGCCACTAAGTCGGCTATTTTATCTCGGTTCCAGGGCCATTGATTATATTGATTAATAGTTGCATCATCAATATTTACCATAACAATATCAGATGAGAAATTTTTCTCACCCCGGAATGAGTACATAATATCCTGAACCTGCCACTGTAGTCTGGTTAGCGGCGAAAAATCATTTACATATAATGCAACCACTAGAATTGAGATCAGGAAACAAAATATATATGATGAGTATTTTGAAAGCATAGTCACCTCATCAGCGGCCAACCGCTAGTCTTTCAACCAAAAAATCCGGAAACATCGCCTTCCGCATTTTGGCCTGGGTTTTGTCAATGTCATATTCTACACGACGATACTCTATTTTTGAATTATCTGTATCTATTTTTAAATAGCAGGCTTTTGGGTTATTGTCACGGGGCTGTCCAACCGAGCCGATATTTATGATATATCTTAAATTTTGATCGAGTTCCATGGTGTTGCTTAAGCTCGTAGAGACTGTCCCATCGGTTTCCTCAGTATATATTGTCGGAATATGAGAATGTCCGATAAAGCAGATTGATTGGGAAAAACAAGCAAACTCTTCTGTCGCCTGATCGATGCCCAAAATATAATTCCATTCATCAGGAGTTCCTGGCGAGGCATGCACCAGTGCATAATCAAGAAAAGTGGAATTTAGTTCAAAATCGGCCAATTTTTCAATCGATTTCTTTTTTAATTTGGTCTGGGTCCATTCAACCGATGTTTTCGCTACCTTATTAAATCCCTCCAGCGAGATCAACCCGAGCGCGGCGTAATCATGATTCCCCAGAAGCTTAATATCACAATGTTTGGCCAAGAGCTTGATACATTGGTTGGGGTCGGTTCCGTATCCAACGGCATCACCAAGAAAATGTATTTTTTCAACACCTTCTTTTTCTATATCTCGGAGAACCGCTTCAAGTGCTTCCAGATTGGAGTGGACATCCGATATCAAGGCTATTTTCATTTAGCGATTACCCTCCAGGTATCTAAATACCGATTTTCCGACTTGAATGATATCGCCATTTTTCAGATTCAAGTTTTCTACAACTTCGCCGTTAACCTTGGTTTTGCCCTTGCGTCCAAGATTCACAATATGCAACTGATTCGCTTCTTTAACAATTTTGGCCTGAATGCCTGAAAGGAAAAAGCCGCGAGCATGAATATGTACAAATTTTGCTTTGCCGATAGTCGTAACATCACGGTCAAGCTGATATTCTGAAAAATCGCTGTTTTCTTCGCCCAATAATACCGAACCGCCCATCCGCTGAACAATTTCTTTTTCAAGTTTGTCACTGGCAATAAGCTCTTTTTGTTTTTTAGTATTCAGTATCATGGTTCCGTCAAGACCGGCCTGGGATGTATCCCGCTGGCCTTCGGTATTATATTCCAGATTATACTTTCCAATAGTAATTACGTCACTATCGTTTAGAATCTCTTCATTTATTTTCCGATTGTTGACAAAGGTGCCATTCAGAGATTCATTATCAATGATAACGGCCGCTTCGCCGTTAAATTCTATTTGGGCATGTTTTCTGGAAACGCCGCGATTATCAAGAACAATGTCATTGTCGCTAGTACGCCCAATTGACATCCGCTTCTTTTCAGAAACGATTTTTTCTATTACCTTTTCTTCATATTTAACAATAATCTCAGGCATGCGATACTCCTTTCATACCCATCGCCTTTAAAGGCTCAAATCATAAAATTCAAATTTAGTTGACCCTGGCTTTTGTACAGACCAACGGTCTTGCCTTCTGGTAAAGGCTTAATTATATTGTCGGCATGGATATAGGAAACTTGACAATTGCTGGCAGGCTGTTTTTGGCGCCATTGGCCGGGATCTCGAATTACCCATTTCGGTTTCTGGCT
>JAUVBC010000211.1 GCA_030591405.1 Candidatus Zixiibacteriota bacterium | reverse complement strand
AGAGTTGTTTTGCCGGCACCATTTGGTCCGACCAAACCAACTACAGCGGAGCGGGGAAGTAAAAATGAAAGATTTTCAAACAGGGTGTTGTTCTCGTAGCCAATTGCGACATCGTGAAACTCCACTATTTGACTGCCGATATCCGGTCCCGGCGCAACCCGAATTACCGCCTCGGATGATTTGGTTTTGGCGGTTTCGCGCGCCACCAACTGTTCGAATTCTCTGACACGGGATTTGGCCATTTCGTTTTGATCACCGCGGCTCATCTTTATCCAGGACAGTTCACGTTGAAGTGACTTGGCGCGCGGCGAATCTTTCTTTTCGGCTGCCGCCAAACCTTGTAGTTTCTGCTCTAACCATGAGGAGTAATTACCTTCCCACGGGATACCGTGACCGCCCTCAAGTTCGAGGATCCACTTGGTGACATTATCGAGGAAGTATCGATCATGGGTGACAATAATAACGGTACCGGGATATTCACGAAGCTGTTCCTCAAGCCAGTTGACCGTTTCGGCATCAAGATGGTTAGTCGGCTCATCGAGCAGTAATAAATCAGGTTGTTCCAAAAGTATTTTGCAAAGTGCCACTCGTCGTTTTTCACCACCGGATAGAGTCGAAATAATTCTATCATCGTCGGGAAGACATAAGGCATCGGTCGCAACATTCATCGTCCGGTCAAAATTCCAGCCATCGACCGCATCAATTTCATCCTGAAGCTCGCCCATCCGATCCATCGCTTTTTGCATCTGGTCATCGTCCATCGGTTCGGCCATACTGTCGGCGAGTTTGTTGTACTCATTGAGAACCGCTTTGGTCTCGCCGAAAGCCGATTCAATAGTTTCACGAACAGTTTTATCTGGATCAAGCTGTGGTTCCTGTTCAACGATTCCAGCCTTGAAACCGGCAGTTAATTCGGCATCACCCTGAAACTCAGTGTCAAGTCCGGCCATAATCCGCAGGACGGTCGTTTTACCGGAGCCGTTTTCTCCAACAATCCCGATTTTGGCGCCGGGGAAAAAACTTAAATTAATATCTCGGAGAACCTGCTTTTGTCCATAGAATTTATTGATACGATACATATGGAAAATAAATTTTTCAGCCATAACAATCTCTCTTTTTATTTAAAATCTGTGGCACAAAGATAATATAAGGAAACTGTATTGGCAAGCTCAGTCTGATATTCGAAGACAATGATATAATAATACTTTTTGCGGGCTGCCCAAAAAAGGTAACAGGTTTTTTTGACTTTGTTATCGTTATATATTTATATGTAATATAATTAAATATTTTCTGGAATTGAGGAGAGATAAATGAAAATAAAAGAACGCCAAAAGTATATAGAACAGATCGCCGAATTGCCCCGCAAACTGTTGGAACTGGTGAGGGATGCAACTGTTGAACAAATTGATATGCCGTATGGTGAAGGAAAATGGACTGTGCGGCAGGTGGTGCATCATCTGGCCGATTCGCATATTAATGGTTTCACACGAACAAAATGGGCGTTAACCGAAAATAATCCACGAGTCAAACCGTATGATCAGGATGACTGGGCGAAACTTTCTGATAGTGAGATGTCAATAGAAAGCTCTCTTTTGATTTTAAAAGGATTGCATCAGAGGTGGGCGAATATATTTGAAAATTTATCGGAAGACGAATGGACACGGCCGGTAGATCATCCCGATCCCGATTATTCCAATGTTGAGCAGTTATTGAAGGCGCATGCCGGGCATGGGGAGAAACACATTGGGCATATAAAACGGCTTATAAAATAGAATTGTAGATTATTTTGTATTTATGATTTCTATAATAAGTCAGGAGCGCACGGCTCCTGACATACAATTTGAATATATGAAGTGGATATATAATCGAAATTAGAGCGGCAGAGTGGCGCCGTAAACATCACTGAAAGTGATACAAAGAGTAGCAACAAATACGACACCGGCCAGCATCCACTTAAGAGCCGGGAACCTTCTTTTTGCGCGATATACTATCATCTTATAAACTCCTTTAAAAATTTCAATAAACTATTGAGCAACCACCGTGCCTTTTCGGATAGTTCCACAAAATATTTTGTATCTTGTTGTATAACAATATGATATAAGATTACAAGTTTACTACTAATCTCATTTTGATCCTCACTGTGAAAAAGTCTGCATACTCATGATAGCAAAAAACACGGTTATTTGATGGTTAATTTTCAAACCTCCCGATTTGTAACGGAGGTAAAATGGAAAATTTATTTGGAAAAATCACAGCATCTTTAATCGACAACGACTTATCGTTTCCGCCAGAGCTGGTGGATATTATCAATCATAATATTTCGCCGCCCGAGAAAGTGACCGCAGATAATATCTATATCCGGGCGATGTATATCGTCTCCGATGAGGTAAACAGTTATGGCGGGCGTTTTCCAGACGATGAGTTTGAAAAACTGATGAGCCTAATTATCGACTCACCGGTTCTAATTGGACATCGCAAGGACAGTCTTCCGATTGCACGGAATTTCCACGCCGAACAAGTGCAAAAGGGAGAGACTAACTGGATCAAAGTGTATTTCTATCGGCTTAAAAATGCCAAAGGCTCGGAAACTCTTAAAAATAATATTGATGGCGGAATCTACAAAGAGTGTTCGATCAGTTTTGTTTTCTCTTTGCCGGAATGTTCGATCTGCGGTGATGATATTCGAAGGTGCGGACATCGGCCTTTTAAGGAATATCAAACAACTGATGGCGAAAAATCTGCCGCCTTTTTTAATTATCGGGAAATTGCAAAGGTTTTGGAAACATCGATTGTCTATCGCGGTTCGGTGCATGACACCTCAATCACGAATGAATTATTCTTTCCAGCCAACGAACAGATAGAAACAAAAAATGAATCTACAAAAATAACTTTTCAGGCAATTAATAGAATCTGGAACAGAGAACAGCTTGATAAAACTCATCAGTATCAGGTCAGACCTGCCTACGAATCGCTTCGGATAATTCTTGATAGTTCCGATGAAAGTAAAACTGCTTGTTATTGCAATGGAACACAAATTACAAGTAAGAATCTAGATAGTTATTTGAGTAAGTTATTATTGCCAGCCGGTAAGTACAGTCTTGATTGTCGATTAATTGGTTATCGTGGCAAAGAACGACAGAAACTTTCAGAACTGTCCAAATATCTGGAAAATCGGAAATCAAAGGTCACTCGACTCGAATTGAAAATCTTTGATATTATCGGTAAAGATCAAAGTAGTGAATTATCAGAAATTACAACAAAATTGCTTATACCATCGGAGATAGTTACCGGGGATAATCTTTCAGAGGTCATAAACAGACTGTCCACCCGGTGCGGGGTCGAGATAACTGATTGCCAAACAGAAAATATCTTTCTGCTCACCAATAAGAAAAGAGCCTTTTTTGAAATTGCATGCAAAGAGCAAGTGTCGAACGGTTATAAATATCGATTAAGTGGCAAAATTGGTGAAAGCAATGTTGATAGTACTACCTATGTTATATCAAAAGTCAATCTTTCGGTCGGTCAAATGGTTGAAATCGAAGTATCAGATCTCAAACTTATTAATAATAATATTGAATTGACTTTCCCCAAAATAATTGATTCAACTGAACATGGTACAACGAATGAAAATCTTGAGTTTCTGATTCGGCACAGCGGTAAAGTAAAGTTAAATTCACTCTATACGGTTAGTCGGTATCGTGCAAGTGATGCTTTGCTAACAATTGAAACCAATGAAAAGAATAAACATTATATCATCGGGAATTTCTCTTTGGAACGACTATCCGACAAAAGACGGTTTTTGACTGAAGAAGTTGATACGATCAAACAAAACCCCGGCAATCAGCTGGGACAGGGGCAGGTAGTACAAAGCGATTACGCCGAAGCATCAGCAAGATTGCAATTCAATGGATATTTGAATGGATTGTATGTTATCAAGCCGATTGTTCTGAATCGGAAGCGTCGCTTCCTTTTTTCCCAAATAATAAATAAAAATTCACACGGAGCCGACGATGTGTAAAGAAACCAAAACAGGACTATTCCAAACGGTCTGCCGGAAACCTGTTTACAGTTTCATCCTCACTCTTCTGGGAATGTCGGCTGCCTATTTTACAACTATCGGATCAATCCGGATCAGTCTGGCCGAAAAAGCGGAAACGGCTTTGGTGGAAACTATTGATAAAAAACTAACCCGCCTGGAAGTGATTATCAAGGAAGGAATGATTTCCAAAGATCAGTTTTTTGAATTTGGCAACGATATCGAATCACGGTTGACTCGTATCGAGTTGCACTTAACAAATAAAACGGGAGACAAAAGTGGTGACTGATAAACTGAACAAAGAAACAATAGACCTGTTGTATCAGAATCTGTCAGATGAAGCGATTGAAAAGATTGATTTTGATGAGTTAATAGAAATCCTCGGTGCGGTTCGGGATAATGTCAATCTTGAGCAGAAAACAGTAAGCGAGTTTGAATATCTCAAGAAAGAATATCGAAACCGGATACTTGGAATGGTTAAGGCCAATCTGGCCTGTCGGCAGAATGAGCGGGATGCCGATTTGGCGGTGAAGCTGTCTGACGACATTTCCGGAATCAGCGCCGAGGAGTTGGTTGGAATGTATAGACGGGTTGCAGCACGCTTCCGAACTAATTTCCCGGCCAGCTTCAGGTATCTGACGATACCATCATCACTTACGGTTAGTAATAAAAATTGGAACGAGCATAAAATATAATTTGCGGGACAACGTGCCCGGGATCATGTGGGT
>JAUVBC010000051.1 GCA_030591405.1 Candidatus Zixiibacteriota bacterium | reverse complement strand
TAAGTCCCCGCACTGTCCGTAATGTTGATGTCAAACTATCGGTATAGACAATAGCCAACTCTATATTCTGGGCGGCAGCTACCGTCCCCAAAATTAATAGCAGTAGAACCAAGTTTACCACAACCGCGGAACACTTGCGAAAAGTCTGTGTAACCCTTTGTATCAAGGGATGTTATCCCTCCTTAACTACCCAGGTGCTCAATTATCATTCCTATTACCATAATTATAGGTACTCCTTATTCTTATCGGGAAACCTGCCCCAAAACTTGACACGGTAAATCACCAGAATCAATATTTTATGGATTATTTTATTCAGCATTTTTGGCTTTTGATGATTTTTGGAAAAAGCTGAAAAAATAATTAATTAATCTGCTTTCCATATTAAAGAAGATTCCACAGCAGCCGATACTTTAGATGACATATATCGTCAATCGAATTGTATCTAATGAATGCAATTTATTGGTGGGGATGAATAAGGATATAAATCTTTTGATCTACATATAATGATCACCTTCGACGGAGGGAGTGTTTTGAAAGTAAAAAAACAATTTAGTATTTTAATTGCAATAATGCTATTCATTGCTTTAGCTGCACAAATTTCATTTGGGTCAACTACCGGTAAAATAGCCGGAGTTGTTGAAGACACCAAAACCGGCATGCCAATACCGGGGGCAACAATTCAACTTGATGGTCTTGGCAATGCGACTCAAACCGACATTGATGGTGAGTACTTCTTTATTAATGTCCCGGCTGGATCTCATACAGTTTTAGTATCTATTATAGGTTTTCAGTCTGTCCAAAAAGAAAATGTAAGAGTGTTATTGGATCTGACTACTCCTATTGATTTTGAACTTGATCAGGTTGATATTCCGTTGAAACGACGTATAGAAGTTATTGCGCATAGAGAACCTATTCAAAAAGATTTAACGGCCACCCGTTCAACTATCACCTCCGATCAGATATCTTTTATACCCAACTCATTGTCGGTTCAAAATATTATCAGTAATATGGCCGGAACGGTTGTTGATGACAACTCCAACTTACATATAAGAGGCGGTCGGACCGGAACCGTGTCATATTTCTTTGATGGTTTCTCGGTGCAGGATCCGTTTTTCGGCAATGTTGGGATGAGAATTGTCCCCGAAGCGCTTGAGGAAATCAACCTTACCTCAGGCGGTTTTCCGGCCGAGTATGGCGAGGCGTTATCAGGTATTGTTAATGCTGTCGCCAAAGAGGGTTCTCGTTCTTATCATGGAAAGTTAAGATTCTATGAAGGAGCGACCTATCCTTATAATGTATATAGAGGCGATTGGCGGGGCTTAACCCGAACCGGTAATAATGGTTTAAGTTATAATTTATCCGGCCCGACTCCTTTTATTAAAGGTTTTAAATCAACTTTCTTTCTCGCTGGCGAATATTTGCTAAACAACGGTTTTCTGCCCCACAATGATCAAACGCAATATTCACAATTTGGAAAGCTTAGCATGCAGCCATCGCCAAGTCTTAAATTAACGCTGGTTGGTAACTATAATAGTTCCGAAGGCGAAACATACACCCATCGTGATGTGAATACAAGGTCATATGATTTCAATCTGGATGGTTTGCCTGTTTATAAGAGGAAATCATATCTTTATGGTTTAAGAGGTAGCTATCAGCATAGCCAGAAAACTATTTTGGACTTTTCATATAATCATTTCTATACCGAAAGAAAATTTGCCCCGGAACATCTCTTTGATGTTTACTGGGATCAATGGCCGGGATACTCCGAAGATGCCAATGGCGTATATAATGGTACAATTCATGAAGATAATTATGTTGCATCTCTGGATTATTTTTGGACCGGTTTTACCACCGGTGAAGATTTTGATCCGCGGTACCAGAAAAGCACAACCGATTATGACGCAATATCAATGACCTTAACCAGCCAGATTGATAAACATAATCAACTACGATTTGGCAGTGAGTATCGACTTTATGACCTTTTCTGGGATCAGAAGCAATTCTACAATCTTGAGCCGTATGGCGAAAAATATAGCCAGTCACCGGTATATGCGATGGCCTATTTTCAGAATAAAATGGAATTCAAGGACTTTATTATAAATGCCGGTTTAAGGTATGATTACTTGAACTCGGAAGTCGACTACTGGCCGGATGTAATTGATACGATCGGCTCTTCAAAAATAAAAGCCAGCGCCAAAACACAAATTTCGCCGCGTCTGGGTATCTCGCATCCGATTTCTGATAGATCGATCATCAGATTTAATTATGGATATTTTTTCCAGATTCCAAATTTCGCCGATATGTACACCAATCTTGATGCAAATCTAAACAGCGGATTGCCACTGGTTGGTAATCCTGATTTAAAAGCGGAAAAAACCGTTGCATATGAGCTTGGTCTTAACAATTTACTATCCGACGATATCAGGCTGGCAGTAACCGCATATTATAAAGATATAAGTAATTTAATATCTACCCGTGATATCAATCCCGATGGAAATCCGATTACACAATTTGTCAACGAAGATTATGGATCGGTAACAGGTTTTGATGTCACCATTGAAAAAATCGCCAGGGGCAATTTCAGCGGTTCATTAGTTTACAGTTATATGATTGCCGAAGGAAATTTATCCGATTCTCGAGAAGGATATTATAATTACATCGCCAATACGACTGATACCGCTATGCCGGTTCAGGCCTACCCGCTGGCTTTTGATCAAAGACATACCGCCTCTCTTAATATCAGCTATCGCGTTCCGCGTGACTGGAAAGGGAATCTTTTCGGTATGGAAATTCCAGGGGCATGGGGACTTGATATGATAGGACGCTATGGTTCCGGACTTCCATATACGGTAACCGATGAACAGGGTTATCGTGATGGCGGATTAAATGAGGCTCGCCTGCCGGCAAAATACACTGTCGATATGAGATTTAATAAAGATGTTTACGTCAAAAGGGATAACCTGTTTTTCTCATTCTTTGTCGAGATTGAGAATCTCTTCAATCGCAAAAATATAACCGATGTTTATAGCAATACCGGTCGGGCGAACGATGATGGAAGACGCGCAGGTTTTGATCCAGATGGTGATGGTCCTTATACTGAAGATGATGCTAATCGATATTATAGTCTAATGGCTAATGATCCCCAAAACTTCTCCGCGCCAAGAACATTCAGGGTCGGATTGGAATTCAATTTCTAAAGAGGTTAAGATATGAATGGATTGCCCAAAAAAATATGCTTAATAGGATTTTTATCCTTTATTCTATTAATTCTATCAAATACAGCTTTTGGGAAGGTTTCTGAAACCGCTGAACCCTCACCTGCTGTGGTAGATTACGTTATTCACGACAAAGGAAATATTGTCATCAGGGTAGATAATTATGGCCGTATGCCTAATTATAGTTACAATGGATTCCCGGCCGGAGAATGGCCAAAAAATTCGGGTCGCGACTATATCGGCGAGATGAAATACTGGTTTGGTTCCATTACTGCCGGGGGGGATACTATTGTAATTGATACCGATGAAGATGCCGAACCGATACCTTCCAATATTTCAGGCGTCAATAGCTATAGTATAAGATTATCAACCGATTCGACTACTTATGATTACGATCCAATTGATACGATTGGTGCCGGTATTGGTAATGCTGCCTATGGCTGGCGAATCTGGAACGCCGATAGCGCAGCATGGGTTTATAATCAGATTTACTCAACAACTGAAGACGATTTTTATCCCGGCGGACCAACAGCATTACAGCAATCGACTTATCGTTTTGCCGATGCCGAGGGATCACGCAGTCTGGGATTAAAATTAACCCAAACAATTTATCAGTGGAACTATTGTTATAATGAAGATCTTCTTTTTGTTGTATTGGAAATAACTAACGACACTACGGTCGATTATCCTGATTTTGCTTTTGCCGTCTATAGCGATTTTGACATCGGCGGCCCCAATTCTGAAGGTGGGAATGGCCGTCTTGGTGATCTGGTCGCTTCTGACAGCACCGAAAATCTGGCCTGGACCTACGACGAAGATGGTTATGATATGGGCTGGGGACCTCTGGTGCAAACCGGTATTATGGGAACCAAATATCTTGAAACACCCGATGATATCGGTATGACCGCATTTCGAACCGGACAATGGGAAGAGGTTGCCAATGCCACCAATGCTGAAAGATATGATCTCATTAATTCCGAAGAATATAATACGTCGTTGCCCCCGACCGATCAGTACTACCTGCAATGCACCCGCGGTATTAATCTGACCGCCGGCAAAACTGTTAGAGTTGTTTATGCAATTATAGCTGGACAGGATGAAGCAGAATTTTACAACAACGCCGCGATGGCTCAGACATTATATGATAATTATTTTGTCGGCCCGCAACCTCCGGCAGCACCAACTTTGAGTGTTCGAGTAGGTGATACAAAAAATTATCTTAGCTGGAACGACACTGCTGAAGTAGATATTGACCCACTTCGCGGCGAATCTGATTTCCGTGGATATAAATTGTACCGTTCCTTCGATCAAGGTTATACCTGGGGTTTTGAAGCCAATATCACCAGTGGTGGATGTCTCGATAAAGATTATATCCCGATCACAGCCTTTCAGGTTGACGAACCGGGTGATATGATAAACCATTCCTATATTGACAGTAATCTGACCAATGGTATGGAATACTGGTATTGTCTGGTAGCTTATGATGCCGGAGATACATCGGTGCCGATCGGATCATTACAAAATGGATTCGGCCGGCCAAATTCTGACAAAAATACTGTCGCGGCTATTCCCAGATCAGATCCGGCCGGAGCTTATACGGCGCAGTCAACTGTTGTCCACACTGCAACCAATGTTGACATACCAAGTGATGGAGAGGTTTATGCTATAACCTTTGATGAGTCACAGGTAAACGGATCCGAGTATAGCATAACATTTTCTGAAACCGATGCTGCAACCTATTGGCATCTGATTAATAATACAACCGGCGATACAGTTTTGGCCAATCAAACCAGACAAACCGGCGATCCCGGGTTATATGAAACCGGTGAGGGTATTCGCGCGGTAGTTCGCAGCGGCGATAGAGTCCCGACATCGATGAGTCAAACCGGTTTTGCCTCGGCTGATGATACATCGCTGGCCATGGAAGTATTCTATGGTTCAATGGGTGAGGCGACCGGTTCCGCCCCGCTTGGATCGGATAAACATTTCCGTTCCACCTACGAAATCAGATTCACGGCTGGCGGCTCGGAAGGTTATTGGTGGTGGGATGACGTGACCCCAATGGCTCTCCCCTTTGAAGTTTGGAATACCACCTTTGATTATCAGATTATTGCCGAGGTTCTTGATTATGGCGGTGATACCAACTGGGATCCTGCCGATGGCGATTTGATAGTTATTGTTGATATTCCTTATGATGGTTCCTCTCACTCTGAAGGATACCCATATAATCATGCCTGGATATTCGGATTAGGCGAAACCGGTGCCGGTTATGCCTCCGGTGATATATTTACAATCGAGGGCGCTCCGGTAAATGGCGCTGATGACATCTTTACTTTCAAAATTGATGGTGTAAATGCTGCTGCCGCCAGTGCAGAAATGCAAAATATTAAAGTTGTCCCCAATCCTTTTATTGCCAGCGATGGATTTAATAACGGCTCAGATGAAATAATAAAATTTAATAATCTTCCCGATATATGTACCGTCAGGATTTACACATTAAGCGGTGATCTTGTCAGAACCATTGAACATACGGATGGCTCCGGAACGGCCAACTGGAACCTGCTTTCCAGAGACGGTCTGATTATTGCGCCGGGGATTTTCATCTTTCATGTTGAATCCGATTATGGTAACCAGGTCGGAAGATTTGCCGTGATAAGGTAGGAGGTGATTTTGATGAAAAAAATACTGATTATAGCGTTTTTCATGATCTTAAGCATCACAGCTAATGCCGATGAATTTTCCAAATCAGGATCGGTCGGAGCCCAGTTTTTGAAAATTGGTGTTGGTGCCCGTTATCACGGTATGGGTGAGGCCTCCGTGGCGAGTGTCAATGATGTTTACGCATTGTATTGGAATCCTGCCGGAATGACGAATATTAATTCAAGTCAAATGGCCATAACTCATATAAACTATTTAGCCGACATCAGCCTTAACTATATCGCTTATGCCAAAAGAGTTGAAGGTATCGGCGTATTTGGAGCGGCTATCACAATGCTATCTATGGAGGATCTGGAGATAACTACAGTTGATGAAGAGGATGGTACCGGCAATTTCTATTCGGCCTCTTCGTGGGCGTTTCAAATAGGTTATGCCAGAAATTTAACGGCTAATTTCTCATTCGGCGGCTCCTTTAAGGTTATCGGCGAGAAAATATATCGAGAAACAGCTTCCGGTTTTGCCTTCGATTTCGGCACCCTGCTATACACCGGGTTCCGCTCTTTAAGATTGGGAATGAATATTTCAAACATGGGCCCGGGAATGAAATTTGACGGACCCGATCTGAATAATTCAACGGCAAATATTGTAAATCCAAATGATGAACTTGCACCAAGTCGCATGACGACAGACACCTACGATATACCGCTTACATTCAGAATAGGAATGGCATACGATGTTGACTTTGGCGACAATTCAACGCTGATGTTATCAGCCGAAGCCAAACATCCAAATGATAACCTTCAAAAGGGCAGCCTCGGTGCTGAGTTTAATTGGAATGACAGATATTTCCTTCGTGGTGGATATAAATTTAACTACGAAGAAGAAGGACTGGCATTCGGTGGCGGCATTAACACACCGCTGACAGAAACTTCCGATTTGACCCTCGATTATGCCTGGGATGATTTCGGACGGTTGTCATCGGTTCATAGATTTTCCGCAAGTATCCATTTTTAAAAGATATTTTGTCTAAAAGCCCCTGTTTTGGCAGGGGCTTTTTTTTGGTTACAATAGATTTTTTCCAATTTTATTTGTATATATATTTTAAATATATTCATTCGACGGAGGAATCAGAGATGTTAAGAGGTAGGAAAAATCATTATATAGTATATTTGGCTCTATTTCTGGGCTCTATTTTGCCATTTAATGCCAACGGAAAACCGGATGAACAGGTGGCTGCTGAATCGCTTATCGATTATTTCGACTTAATTCGCTCCGGTAATTATGAATCAGCCCTGAGCATGTGGGAACCATCAACTATAAAAAGAGCGACTCGTCTCGGAATTGAATATAATAATATTCCTGTCAAACCTGACTGCAACTCCCCCGTTCTGAATAATCTGGATTTGATAAGAGAGCGTCTGAACAATGGTATCACATCGAAAGCTATTCTCGATACAGGTATAATCAGGTTACATTTCAGCGCCGAAACAAAATCGGGGCCGATCAAATATCTGTACTATGCAAAAAAACTGGGAAATTATTTTTGGTTTATTTATCCTCAGGATTATTATGCCGCTAATTGGCCCATCTATGATTCCAAATATTTCAGATTTTATCTGAATCCAAAAAGAGATAACTCATATAATAAAATCGCTGCCGCATCTCTGGATTCTTTTGTCGAAAAAATAGCGAAAATAATATCAATTTCACCTGATCGTCTCAATGTTCTGGAAAAAGAAAAAATTGATTATTATTTGTGCTACAATGACCAGGAAGTTAGCCGTATTACAGGGATTCAGACCGATGGCACTTATGATCGCGCCTCTGATGCAATAATCAGCTCGATTTTCCCGGAGTTTCATCTTATTGCTCAATTGTTGGTTAATACCAAACTTCAAAAACTTCCACTCTTTACTTTGCCGGTCATGCAAGAAGGACTGGCGATATCACTCGGCGGGAGATGGCATCGGTCCCCCGAGGTCATTCTCGATTTCGGCGAATATATTCTTGATTATAAGCTGACCGAAATTGATTCGGTATTAACTGCAATCGAAAGTGCAAACAATGAGATGTCCGATATTACTTTTCCTATTGAAGCCTGTCTGATAGATCATATATATAAGTCCCTCGGAAACGATAAGTTTTTCCAGTTATATCGTTCGTTGTCTGGCGATATCGGGTTTGTCAATAATTTGACAGCAGATGAAGTAAAAAATATCATTGCCAATTCATTTGAGCAGTCCTGGGCCGAATTTAAGAAGCAATTTGAGGATATAATCGCCCGGGATAATTATCATGGCGGTCAGATATTACCGGGCCAAATTGAAACCAATCGGGAACTTCTCAATGATGGCGGATTGGTTGTGTCGTCATCTGATGATTGGCTCCAAATAAATTATACTGACCAGAACGGTCAAAACCGTGAAGCAAATCTGATGTTTTTCAAACCGGCTTCTCTCGAAGGAAAAATATCGGCATTGTTTAATGAACAGTATAAAAAAGAACAGGAATACAAAGGATACCGCTTCGGCATAAGAATTGATATGAATGAAATCGGTTTGTACGACTATGCAACAAACCAGCTAAAAGCCAAATATGTTTATAATTTTGCACCCGACCCAGCCTATTTTGATAGCACCAGCGGGAAAATATCTGCCTATTTTGATATAAAGCTATTGGATGGGATTTTGCCCGGTGACTCAGATTATGAGATAATAAAATAAATTAATCTATCCGATTATTATCACGCTGTAAGAGGTAGATCTCGTTTTGCCTTTTCCTGACGTACGAGACCTCTGGCAATTTGTCATTAAGCTCAATAAATTTTGCATAAAATTCCATTGCCCTATCATATCTCTTCTGGTTGTCGGCGATTAATCCTTGATACATGTACGCGTATGGAGCCATCGAATCAATCGCCATAACAGTTTTGGAAAGACTATCTGCCCGGTCAAACAGACCTGATCGGTAATAATAGGCAGTGAGGTCAATAAGAAGAATCTCATTATCAGGTGCAAATGAAACCGCCTTATTCAGAATGTCGAGGCACTTTTGCTCCTGTTTTTGTTCCCGATAATACTCCGCAATGAAATGATAAGGTTCAGCGTTATATGGCGCCAAAATAATTGCCGTGTCGAGTTCTGATTTTGCTTCACCAAATCTTTCATAGAACTTTAAGAGGTTTGCTCGATGGATACGATATAGATAATTATATGGGTACCGCTCAACCAGCTGATTGGCGTAATCAAAAGATTCAGTGTAACGGCTATGAGCGAACAAATCACTAACCAATCTTGACTGCAATAAGCCGGGGCTTTTTTTCTCAACAAGCTGGTCATAATAATTAGATTTATCCATATCTCCCGACGCAAAATAGTAATCGCGGAGGGATATCAACCCGGTTTCGTATTTCGACTCATTATACTTTAAATATTTATTGATACTATCCTCTGTTTTTAATGGCGATAGATGCAATATAAAACCAGGAAGCATCAATATAAAAGCGACCGGACATAGTCCCATGACAATCGATTGTGAAAGATTGATCCCGCCACGCAATTTCAAAAGAGAATAGCTGCCTAATAATAAAAAGCCTAATAAGAGAAAACTGTATTGAGGGATATCACGCATCATCCCGTTTTTCGGATCGATAATCAATAAATAGATGGTTTGAGCAAAAACTAAAACGGCCAATATTATAAATAGATGGTCTTTTAATAATTTTTTGTATCCGATTATTACAGCGTAGATAAAAATTAGAAATAACGGAACAAACAGAAATACTAAATTAAATATATCAATCAGATGCACCAGACTAAACAACGAATAGTAAGCTTCGGGGGATTTTCCGCTCAACAGCAGAATCAGATTTTCAAGTCCCATATTTTTGGAGGCACTGATATACAATATAATTACGGCCATTATTATTGAACCAAAGGCCGTAAGAAGTCCGATTAAATTGCCTGTTTTCTCGCGCTTGTTAAATGATTTCATGGTAACATACAAAAGCGGTGGCATAAAAGTAATAAACTGGAGATTGATAACAACTCCAATGAGAGAAAGAGTCCACAAATAAAATAGGTATTTTTTACCAGACGATTTAACGGACAGCACCAGCAGATAAATAAATAAACTCCCCAATGCCAGAAGAACCGGATAATTCTCAACCAAGCCGAAAAACATCATAATTAATCCCGACAGCATTATCATAAAAAGCGATGTTATTTTGTCATGATAATTTTCGTATAGCTGATCAGATATTTTTATCGAGAAAAACAGAAATATTCCGCCCG
>JAUVBC010000274.1 GCA_030591405.1 Candidatus Zixiibacteriota bacterium | reverse complement strand
TCTCTGAGATTAATGAACTTAATCCTCGATTGATCCTTACTGTTGGCTCTTTTGTCACTCAGGAGATATCAGATAGAATAAAAAATAAGCCAATCATTTTTTCGGCCGTCCTTAATCCGGAAACCTCCGGGTTCGTAAAATCAAAAAATAATCCGGGCGGAATGATTACAGGAGCATCGCTGGATATTCCTCCGGTCATTCAATATAAATATTTTAAACGAGTAATCTCAAATCTAAAAAAGGTCGGTGTTCTATATTCCGATGAAACGGCCAATCTCATTCCGCCGGCCAAAGCGGTTGCCTCGGAATCGGGACTTGAGTTGATTGCGGTTAAAATTGATTCCGAAAAAGATATTCCAGCGGCTCTTGAAAAATTACGGCGTATGACAGACGGTATTTGGTCGGTAGCCGATAAAAAAATATTTTCTCCTCGTTCAACTCGATTTATTCTTTTGAATACACTTCGAAACGGTATTCCGTTTATGGGTTTCTCCAGAAACCTGGTGGAATCAGGAGCTCTTTTTGCCCTTGATTTTGATTACAAAGATATCGGTCGTCAGGCCGGTAAAATTGCATTGAAAGTATTATCAGGTGGGAACCCGGCCAGCATCAAAGTCGAAGTTCCCGGAATTATTTGGTTTCACTATAATGAGAAAACGGCCAAACATATTAATGTTGAAGTTCCTGAAGATTTAGTGGCCATCGCCAAGGAGGTATACCGATGAATATCCTTGGCAGCATTAAAAAACTTGGGCTTCGTGAAAAATTTGTAATTGTAGTTTCATTGGCGATTATATCGAGTATGATAATAATCAGTGGGTATCTGATTAAGCGTCAAAATGAAATTTATCGTCAGGAACTTGCTAATCGCGGTAGAGCTTTGGTGGCAAATTTGGCTTATAACGCTGAATATGGCGTCATTCTGGAATCTGAAGAGGAATTGGAGAATCTGCTTGAGGGATTTGCACGTACCGATGATGTGATATATGCTCAAATTTACACTATAGATGACAGAGTTCTGGCCGAGACCGGTCAAAAAGAATACGCTTATTCTGTTGATTGTAGCCATGATGAAGAAACAACGATTAGAAATATAACACTGGCTCAGAATTACCATACCGCCCCCGATGGAACCGAAATTTTAGAACTAAAGTATCCAGTACAAACCAAGCGGCAGGAATATTCAAGAGAAAATCTCGGTACGGTAATGGGTTACCAAAATCAGGATACTGATAATAATATGGAAACTATCGGTATCGCCAGAGTTGGTTTGTCTTTGGCCAATTTGCAGCTTGAAATCTCCAGATCACAAACGGCGGCGATACTTTTAACATTGATGGTTGTCTTATCGGTAATCATTATTATGACCGCTTTTGTTAGAATTATTATACGCCCTATCGAATCACTCGTTAATATTACTGATCAGATTTCAAAGGGTGATTTGAGTAAAACGGTAGAAATTACACGTAGCGATGAAATAGGTTTATTGGCGAAGTCATTTAATCGAATGATAGATTCCTTGAAACAATCAAAGGATGAAATCGAAGATTACAATCGGACTTTGGAAGAAAAAATTATCGAGAGGACTCATGAACTTGAAGATGCTCAGCAGCAACTGGTCCAGACCGAAAAGTTGGCCGGAATCGGGCAGTTGGCAGCTGGTGTGGCTCATGAGTTGAATAATCCGCTTGGCGGAATTCTGGGATATGCCCAGTTCACTCTGGAAAAAATGGAGAAGAAAGACGTTACTTCACTAAATGAGAAAGATTATAAGTCTTTTAAAAGATATATAAAAGATATTGAAACGCAATCCCGCCGGTGTAAGGCAATTGTACAAAACCTGCTTCGATTCTCGCGATCTTCAAATAAGATAGAATTTCAGGATTCCGATATTAACCAGATCATTCAGGAAACCCTTACTTTTGTGGAACACCAATTTGTGATGAAACAGGTTAAATTGTCGAAAGAATTGGATTCAACAATTCCCCCGATTCAGGGTAATCCGGGACAGCTCCAGCAGGTCTTTACAAATATGTTGATGAATGGTCTCCACGCCTCAGAATCAGGCACCGAATTGGTTGTTTCGTCCAAATTCCTGCCGCCTCTGGGAGAGTTCCCGGGAACGGTTGAAATTAACTTTACCGATCAAGGCAGCGGCATCAACGAACAGGATATAAAAAAGATATTTGAGCCATTCTTTACAACCAAAGAGATAGGCAAGGGGACAGGATTGGGCCTTTCAGTCAGTTATGGAATCATAAAAGATCATAATGGTGAAATTAAGGTAAATTCGTCCCCCAACAAAGGAACGACATTTACTGTCATGATTCCACTGGAGAAAATGAGCACACCGGCCGATAGATAAGGCTAAGGTCAATTAAAAGGAATAAGATAAAAAAATGGCAATGAACGCAAACATTTTGATCGTTGATGACGAAGAGGTCATGCGCGATTTTTTACAGGATGTTCTCGAAAGCTTTAATGTTGAGATAGCGTGCGATGGAGAAGAGGCTATCTCTAAGCTGGAGAATAAGGAATATAGCCTTATAATTACCGATATGAAAATGCCCGGTAAGTCCGGTGAAGATGTTGTCCGTTTTGCAAAAGGTAAATATCCGGATTCCCGGATAATTATTATTTCCGGATACTCCACTTTGTCTTCGGTTAGTAATGCCCTAAAATGTGGTGTCGATGCCTTTTTAGCTAAACCGTTTACCATAAAGCAAATTAGAACCGAAGTTGATAAAAGCCTAAGTGCCGATTCTGGCGGAAGCCAACTGGGGGCATAATTAATATGAGAAAAAATATTCTTATAGTTGATGATACCCCGGTGATCAGAGAATTTCTGCAAGAATTTTTTATCGATTCCGGATTTGATGCAGATATCGCCATAAACGGCCGGGAAGGCTTGGAGTTGGCGCTAAGAAATGATTATGCCCTGATCCTTTCGGATGTCCACATGCCTGAAATGAGTGGGATGGAAATGATTAGCAAACTTAGAATGTCCAAAGCGGACGTTCCTATTATAATGATGGATTCCCTGCCGAATAAACAGGCTCGACTAGCCGCAGAATCCGGAGCACAAGGATGTTTGGCCAAACCATTTGATCTCGATGAATTAAGATTGATGGTTGAGCAAATAACCAATAGTAAACAAACCGTATCAAAGTGAATGAAAACAATCAGATAAATGATCGACAGGCAAAATTCATTGTCGTTGACGATGAAGAAATAGTTTTGTCTTTGGTTCGGGATGCCCTTGAGGATTCCGGCTATCATATTGAACTTGCCAATGGCAGCTACGAAGCCCTCGAAAAAATCGAAAAAGAATATTTTGATTTTATCTTGACTGATATCAGAATGCCCGATTGTGATGGTATCGAACTGGTTCAAAAAGCACGTCAGATAAATCCATCGCTTGGTGTTATTTTCATGACCGGGTATGCCAATCTTGGTACCGCCAAGGATGCCATTAAAGAAGGCGCCTATGACTACATTATGAAGCCGTTTGAACTTAACGAGATGCGTCAGGCGGTTAATAATGCGGTAAAGAAAAAGCAGAAAGATTCCGAAAAAGCGATTTCCAGTGAGCTCAATCGTCTCTCAGATCTAAATCAACTGATGTATACCGTTGGCGATA
>JAUVBC010000161.1 GCA_030591405.1 Candidatus Zixiibacteriota bacterium | reverse complement strand
TTAAATCAGAACAGCAGATCTTGATTCCGCCGTTAAAGAAATCGATGAACTGGAGGTTAAACTTATCCTCTCCAATCAGCAAACAATCATCCTGGGCACCAGTAAAGGTCGGGAATCCAGTTGTGCCATCTGTGATTGGGAAGTAACCACCATTGAAACCAAAGACATTTCTGGAAATCGCCTGAATGACTTCGAGAGCCGGAGCGCTTCTCTTGTTCATGGCAATACTGTTGTCCGTGCAGTCTCTCCAGAAGAAGGAGATCGGCACAAACGAGCATTCCAAAGTGTAGTCGTTGGTGACCATGAAGTCCATGGTAAAGAGAATAAAGTCCTCAGGAAGGACAGTCTCTATCGGAGAATGGAAACCATCATTCTGATCGGCAATGCCAACAACCTGAAGCATACCTGACGGGCAGGAACCACCGCAGTTGTCAACAAAGCGATAAGTGAAATATTCCCACTGATACGCGCCTGCAAGATCAAAGAGGACCGGGTTGCCATAGGCACCCATGAAAGCAAGAGCGGAGTTGTCATAAGCAATCAGGAAATCAAAACCGAGATTGTTCTCGGAGCCCTGTGTCTGAACAACATCAACATAGCTATGCTGGCCAAGATAGGCACAGTCATACTCATTAGTCATTCTTTGCTCGATTGTAATAAAGAACGGAAGTTCACTGATTACTTCAAAAGTGACGTCGCAGAAATCGGTCGCACCGGCACAGTCTGTTACTGTTACCGTAAAGGTAAAGAAATGAACTGCTGTGTCAGCAATATCCGGAGTGAAAGTCAGGACACCAGCGGTCTGATCAACATCGCCAACCGGAACTGACGGAAGTACCGAGTATGACCAAACAACGGCGTCGCCGTTATCGTCAGTTGCGGAGAAGTATGCAGGAGTTGCCGCATTAACACCAGCAACTATATCAGCTCCACAACCTGTACCACCAATCACCGGAGCGGTGTTGGTAGCGGCCAATGAAACTACGTGTGCTGGTGTAAACGGAGCGGCATGTCCATTGACACCATCTTCCGCATAGAATGTCACTGTGTGTGACAATCCATCTGTTACCCAACTGCATGGAGGATCATAAGTCCAGGTGTAATCCCATCCGCCACCAAAAGTAACGGTACCTATTGGAGTCGCGGTTTCGTCAAGAGCGACAACAGCTGTTACCGCATCGCCTTCAGCATCGTCCAAAGTGAAGGCTGCAAAGAAGTCGACATCATGCTCTACAGAAAGAGCAACCGGACCGCTAGCGGTAAACGGCGGAAGGTTCGGGACTGTCAAGAACTGGTAGCAATAAGGGCCACCGAAATCGGCAGCAAACGGGAACAACCAGTCATAAGTCGGGTCTGAACCCATTGCTGAATCAATACAGATTTCAACGATGTCAGTCAAAGGATCGATTCCGGCAGTCGGGATTGAGAAATAGAACCGGAAACGGGTTTCCATTGGTTCCGTATCGGTCATACCGGTAATCGAAGCGGTGGTGTGGTTAAAGGTATCCGGCAAATTGCCGTCAAAGCTAAAACCAACAACATCGTTCAACATACCCCAGTATGATGCATCTTCCCAACCGTTCATTCTGTCCATTGCGCCACCAAGATCGGCACCAGCGGTGCCCCAGAGGATTGTTCCACCACCGGCGACGTTATAGAATTCATGAGTTTGACTAAAACCACCGAGATCGCCCTGTCCAGCTTCTCCGCCGACCAGGATGTCAAGATATACAGGTGTATTACCCATATAGTAGGTATCGTTCGGCGGATCTGGATGGACAAAAGTTTTTCCAGCTTGGATTTCAACATCAAACTGAACCGCACTTGCAAGCCCAAAAGAAAGAAGTACAATAGATAAAGCAAATAGTAATGAAAGTCTCTTCATCTTGTGCTCCTATTTTGTTTCGTTTTCTAACTAATTCTAGTTTTCTAATGATAACCCTTTCGAGTTATCTGTATTCCCCCTCGTCATTTCGAAATCATAACCGTTCCCAAAGGCGAGAGCCACAAGCCAAGCGAAAACGCCAATTTCGAAATAAGAAGATTAAACAAAAGTTCTTTCTTCCGAGCGCGTGTTGTAAATTACTTCTTTAAGTGCCACCTCCTTTCTTTTCTTTTAATTTCATTTTCTAATATTAATAACCAATTAAGGTTTAATTAAATTCTTACTTTAATTCCTATTTCCCAACACAGTCGGGAGCAGGGCCACCCTTGTATTTGTAATTTATTATATAGACAACATCGAGAATATTTATATCCCCGGTATGATTCACATCTGCCGATTCAAGAGGTACCGGCGCAGGACCACCCTTGTATTTGTAATTTATTATATATACAACATCGAGAATATTAACACCCAAATCAGAATTGGCATCACCACATATATAAGGATCAGGAACCTCAACCGTAATTGAACCATTTACAATTCTAAGACTGCCAGCATGCCAAACCCCGGTGCCATCAAATAGACTGGCACACTGCCATTCCTCAAGTTTTGTGACACAGGTGTCTGCCACAGGATCACAACACATGTCGACATCAAGATATCCATGCAAAATCGTATCAACCCCAATCGAGTCACAACCTTCCGGTTGTGGGCACTCAGTTTCCATCACCCGGTTCCAATACATGCAGATTTCATCCGGAATCAGCCACTGCTCACACATAAAATGTGTAAAATGTTCAATTTCCTCGGATAGCACCCCAATACTATTCCCTTCTTCATCGGGAAAACCAAAATAATCAATAATGCTGGCCTCAATCATAATTGACGCTGTCCGGATGGAAACAGTATCGTCCATCGGAAAGATATCACCCATAATTTTAATCAGAGGCATGGCACCATATTGAGGGTAGCCAATTCCAAGGGTTCGAGTATCAGGAGGAGGTCCGGCCTGATCGGCGAAAGCGGTAATCAGCATATCCTGACCATTTTCTGACAAGGAACGGGTCGTAATATATTCCCAGCCCTGAGCCAGCGTTTCAAGTGTATCAATATTCCCAACATAAGCCTCTTTTAATTCAATATACACAGGGTCAACTCCGGGGATCCATTCGACAAAAGTTGAATCAATGCAATCTGGCCCCGAATAAGTATCACAATGGTAATAACCAAGCAAATTTACCGAATCGACGCAGGTGGGAAAAGCTCCGTTAGTGCAAACCCAGGTTGGAGAAGCAACCACCGACTCGGTTGGAATCGGCGGGCTGCTGGTATCCCATTCGGTATATATATAGTGAACCTCATATGGAATAATATCCAGAGTGGATTGGAATTCCATAATATCCGGACGACTCAGTTGAATCCAAAGATTAAAACCGGCAACCGTGTCAGAATAATTTTTCAAATAAAGCGAGATTTTCGAATTTTGTTCTCCTGGTGATCCGGTCGTGTCACCAACAAAAACTTCTAAATCATAATATCTGGACAAATCTTCTCCGTAAAGCGCACCCGTTGAACATAAGATCAACAGAATGGCGACGCCAAAAACTGGCCGGAGCCATGAGACTATGGGACGGTAGGGCATATTAGCCTCCCTAAAGTTAGTTATCTCTTTATACTATCCCTTAGCTACTTTACCTATAACAACTTCCTTTGGAAATTATTTTGATCTTCTCTGGCAATACAACCAAGGTGACTTATACTATCACCTATCGGTCAAAATTGCCGTCAGTTAAGTCCTGCTAATTTTGCCACGCTCTGTTATAACGTAGATTCCTTATTTTTGGCGATTCTTCACCGCCCTTGTAGAAATAGAGTAACGCTGCTTTTAGCAATGCACCATAGAACTTGTGTTTTTAGAAGACCAATATTACCTTATAACTTTGGTTAAAAAGGTTAACTGCGGACATTACACCTGTCATTCGTTCAAAATATATATAAAAAGTTTGTTTCTGTCAATAGAAAAAGTGCCATATACCACATTTTTCTTCATTTTTTATTCCATATGGTCAAAAAACAGACAACTTAATACAAAAATATTGTCATTTTGAATTAATATTAGATACATCTCAAGCCTTTACGAGAAGCCTCATTTAACATAAAAACTCTCATCTGTAAATTATTACGTTGCCAAATTCTATTATTTTAGTAAAAAATGATATTTTTATTAAGGAAATTGGTTGCTGATAGATTATTATTTTTTAACTTGAATAACCGACAAATTAAAAGATATAGACTATTATAAGGATTGATTCGATATGGCCAAATTGATGAGTAAAAAAACCAGAGAAATTGTGAAGACAACAACGGTTCTTGTTTTTGTGGTTCTAATTATAGCCTTTTATGCTATTTACCCTCTGATTATGGTCCCTGATATTATTTCACGACCCGAGGCAATAGGCATAGATAATCCCGACAGTAGTCAACAAAATGATCCGACCATATTCATCGAAGCTGGCTTGAATCCGGATACCCTGACAATTCTGACTAATGATAATATAAAACTCGCTTGTCTTTATTTTAAACCTGACAGCACCGATTTTTCTCCCTCAAAAGGAACTGTTATCCTGCTGCATCCTGACGATACCGACCGAACTGCAATAATACCATATATTTCCCCGCTTCTTGACTCCGGACTGATAGTAATAGCTTACGATCAAAGAGCTTGCGGACTATCAAGCGGCACATACCATTTTGCCGGAGATTATGAAGCCGATAATCTCGTTGATCTGATTGCTTATTTAAATATTCATGAGATGCTGACGACACCGATTATCGCGGTCGGATTTAATCTTGGTGCCGATGCTGTTATTGGCGCCAGCCGCGAAGAAAGCCGCATTTCAGCGGTTCTTGCAAGCGATCCCTATCTTTCCTCAAATCGTTGGATAGCAAAGCGAAAAAAGAAATTTGATCTGCTTTCAATTCCATTGAGTAACATGATATATTACTGGTGGTTTCAAAAACTAACCGGATATCCATTTGATCGAACTTTCGCCGATGATCTACAACCGATTGAGACCAAAACGACTATACTGATGCCAGACAATGCGATAGAGATAGATGAAGTAATTAAACTAAAAGAAATCTCTCAACCCGAGTTCTTGACTATTTCATCTATGTCAATTGATAACAACGAATTACAGAGCGCCGTTTTACTGGAAATATATTCTGTTCTTGATTTACTAAAACTTCAAGTTGAATAATCCTAAAACAGTTCCATACCCATGGTTATCGCAAAATTATCGGTTTTGTAATCTGATAATTGCCAGGTAAAATATAGCCGTAATTGAAACGGCGTTATTCTACCAATCGAAAATCCCAATTCACTATATGCCTTTTCCGCAACTCCATAAGACGATACTGTTTGCATGCTTTTTTCAGAGTCCTGGCTGGTCCAAAAAGCGCCACCATGAAGCCCAATCGAAAACGGAATATCTTTTATTAACGGAATTTTGCTCCACTCAAACAGATTCCGCCCAAAATCATGAAAGGCATAGATAGCGCCTGCTTCATTTCCCTCAAAACTGTTCTCTCCCATAGTCTTGAAAGAAAGGGGCTGACTAAAGACATAACCACTATGATCAAACATAAAATTGCGCTGGGGCGGTAAATTTCCGTCGGAAATTCCACCGGCCAAATATATTTGACTATGTCCCAAACCGAATAAACGCTGTTTATGATTTATCGAGATATTATATCGTTTATAATGAAAATCATTATTGACAAAGTCCGGCCCGGCATACTCAAATCCT
>JAUVBC010000350.1 GCA_030591405.1 Candidatus Zixiibacteriota bacterium | reverse complement strand
TTTACACCTGTTTACAAATTAAACAACTACGCCGTTTATCCGTAACAATATTAGGTTTAGCAAACAACGGCATTCGGTTTGCAAAAATAGATGATGGAAATAGGTTGATTTAGAAGGTATGAATATGTATAATAATAAGATAGCCCCATATAAGGGGAATCAGAAAGGACAAAAAGTCATGCGAAAATTGATACTGCTCTTCACACTATTTGCATTCGCTTGCACTCCTTTGGTCGCTTTAGCAGATGTTTCAGCCACCTATGGCGGGTTTGTGATGGTCCAAAGCAGAACGGTCGAATCGGGTGATGTTTTCACAGCCGAGGTTACCTTATCGGCCAGCGATGCCAATGTTACCTCGATGATTATCCCGATTGTAATCAGCAATCCGTATGTCACTTGCACCGGAGTTGATTTCTCCGGAAGTATGGCCGCCGGAACGATGGAAAAATCTGCCAATATTACCGGCGAGGCAGTAACTATTAAATATTTGGCCTCATACGAAGACGATATTTCAACGATATCCCAAACCTCAGGCTTAATTGCTACCCTGCAGCTCAAAGTTGATAATGCCGCCCCTGATTATTTTGTCACAATTGACGCCGCCGAAGTTGATATCTCATTTGAGGCGAATGGTGAAACATTCAGCCGCTGGAATCGGCTGGAATTTGCCGATGAAACCGGCGGAAGCGCCCTGATTCCTAGTTTTTCCCCCAGCCTGATAAATATCAAAAAATCTACCGGTATCGACGATGAAATCAATAGCAATCTTCCCCAGGTGTTTGAATTATCACAGAACTATCCGAATCCGTTTAACCCGTCGACCAACATATCTTTTGCCTTGCCGACTAAATCAAATGTCCGGCTTGAGATATTCAATCTTTTGGGTCAAAAAGTGGCCAATTTAGCTCAGGGTGAGATGGAAGCCGGATACCACGAAGTCAACTGGAATGCCGATTCATCACCAAGTGGAGTCTATTTCTATCGTCTCATCACCGATGACCACTCATTAACCAGAAAGATGATGCTTCTGAAATAAAGCTTTTACGTCATATTGCCGATTAATAATGAGGATAGCCCTAATAAAAGGATATCCTCATTTTTTATGGAATATGATGCAGTCAGTTAACAAACAGACAGTTCTGGAAATACCGGATTATCAGATCGAAGCCAAGATCGGACAGGGCGGCGTAGCCAAAATTTATAAGGCCCGGCAAAAATCGCTCGACCGCGATGTTGCCATCAAGGTCCTCTCACCCGAACTTAGCAGCGATTCGGATATAGTCAGACGATTTGACCGTGAATCGAAAACGATTGCCGGGCTGGCCCACCCGAATATCGTTCATATTATTGATCGCGGCAAAATCGACGATCAGTATTATTTCGTGATGGAGTTTATCGACGGAACATCATTTAAAGAAATACTAAACTCAAATGATTATACCGTCCGAGAGAAACTCGAAATGGTTGTGATGGCCCTCAAAGGTATCGATTATGCGCATAAAAACGGTGTCATCCACCGTGATGTCAAACCGGCCAATATTCTGGTTGATAAGCAGGGCAATGCGCTGATGGCCGATTTCGGAATTGCTCAGATTTTAAGTAAACCGGATCAGGAGATGACCCGCTCCGATGTTGTCATGGGAACGCTGGCGTATATGTCGCCGGAGCAGCGGGTATCATCGACCAATGTTGATCTCACCACTGATATTTTTGCGATCGGCGTGATTCTCTATGAGATACTGATCGGTAAAAGACCGATGGGCCGTTTTAAACTGCCCAGCGAGATAAATCAAAAAATCCCGGCAAAATTTGATGAGATAATAACTAAATGTATGGCGATGAATTCCAAAGATCGTTATCAAAGTGCGGTTGAATTGAAGGACGCGATTCTCAATGTCATTTCGTCTCAGGGGGACCAGAATGTCCCGGGGCAAAACGGAATGAGCAGCGTCCAATCGTTGATCGGCAACAGTCAGTACCTTGATACGATCAAAGAGACCAAACATGGTACAACCTTGCTGATGGAAAATCTGGAGACCCGTGAACTGTTTATTATCAAAAAGAATGACAAAAATTCGACCGGTCTCAAAGAAGCACGGCAGTTGTCCAAACTCAAACATGAAAATATTCTTGAGATCTTTGGAGCCGGCGGCGATAAAAATAAACTTGTCGTGGTCATGGAATATGCTCAGGGCGGATCGCTTAATGATAGAATGATAAAACCGTATCCGGTCGAAAAGGCGATGGAGATCGCCAAACAGATCGCCGATGGGCTCGATTTCGCGCATAAGAATGGTATCGTCCATGGTAACCTCCGTCCGTCGAATGTTCTCTTTTCCCGGGATGATGTTATCAAGCTATCCGATTTTGGTCTGCCGCCGCATTATGATCTGATGAAAAAGAACTGGTTTGCACCACCGGAAAAAAGAGTCAGCAAACAGGCTGATATTTATGGCCTCGGTGTTATTTTATATAATCTGCTCTATGGCAAAAATCCGTCGTATGATAGAAACGGTTATCTGATGATCGGCCGCGGTAATGATCATGTTCCCGGCAAACTGATAGATATTCTCAAAAAACTTTTGGCCTTCAAAATTGCTAATCGTTATCAGGATTTTGATGAGTATTT
>JAUVBC010000148.1 GCA_030591405.1 Candidatus Zixiibacteriota bacterium | reverse complement strand
CGGTGATGCCGTGGAATTTTCCGTTCTGGCAGGTTTTCAGGTTTGCGGCACCGGCTTTGATGGCTGGAAATGTTGGACTGCTGAAGCATGCCTCAAATGTCCCCGGTTCGGCTCTGGCAATCGAAGAAGTATTTCATGAAGCCGGTTTTCCCAATAATGCTTTTAGGACATTGTTGGTTTCATCTAAATTAGTCAAAGATATTATCAAAGATGATCGCGTGATGGCGGTGACTTTAACAGGCAGTGAGTGGGCCGGTCAGTCGGTGGCATCAACCGCCGGAAATGAACTTAAAAAGACAGTACTGGAGCTTGGTGGTTCTGACGCCTTTATCGTTCTTGATGATGCCGACTTACCTTCATGTGTCGCGACTTCGGCCAAATCACGGATGATCAATGCCGGACAAAGTTGTATCGCGGCCAAACG
Source organism: Candidatus Zixiibacteriota bacterium (assembly GCA_030591405.1). Classification (GTDB taxonomy): domain Bacteria; phylum Zixibacteria; class MSB-5A5; order GN15; family PGXB01; genus JAAERC01. The sequence goes on along the minus strand of JAUVBC010000148.1, from coordinate 5,642 downwards.
GTTTATTGTTGTTGAATCGCTGGTGAAACAATTTGAGGAACAGCAGGCAGAAATTATGCGCAATATGAAAGTCGGTGATCCGCTTGATGATACAACGCAAGTCGGCGCAATGGCACGGTTGGATCTTTTAGAGGAACTTGACGAGCAGGTGCAGAAATCTATCAAGATGGGTGCACGGCTATTATGCGGCGGCAAAAAAGCAGATGGTCCCGGCGCTTTTTATCTTCCGACCGTACTGACCGATGTTAAAAAAGGAATGCCGGTGTATGATGAAGAAACATTTGGTCCGGTCTCGGCGATTATTTCGGTTAAAGATAACGATGAAGCTATTGAGGTTGCCAATGACTCAAGATTCGGTCTGGGTGGATCGTTATGGTCGCGCGATCTGAAAAAAGCTGAAGCTGCTGCCCGAAAGGTTGAGAGCGGAGCAGTGTTTATCAACGGGATGACCAAATCTGATCCGCGGTTACCGTTTGGCGGAATAAAAAAATCGGGTTATGGCCGGGAATTGTCAAGCTATGGTATTAAAGAATTTGTTAATATCAAAACTATTTGGATAGCGTAGAGTTACTATTATACCCGGTTTAACATAGACGGCAGTTCTTTCTGAACATCTTATGAGCACAGTTCTTGTAGGTCGAAATCCCGCAGGGTTTCGACATCTGGTAGCTGACCCAGCGGGTGGGGATTTACGCGCCGTCAGGAACCCATTCCTGACGGAATAAATTGTGCGCGGCAGATGTCCACATCTGTTGGTGCCCCACAGCTTGCTGTGGGTTGGCTGATTAACTCACTAAGGCTGACAACGTCATTCCCGCGAAGGCGGGGAGGTGGATCCACGCCCTGCCAGACTGGGCAAACAAAGGATCAAAAACTATTTCTAGTTCCACATATGGCGCCAAGGCCATTCTTAATCTGATACAAAATGCCAGGCGGCAATATTGGCGGCGCTGTCACCGCCTGCGGTTGTAAATCATTTTTTGGTGGCGTCAGGGACCCTTTCCTGACGGTAAAACAAATTCCCCATCAACTCAAGGCTAATTCCGGCATTCCCAATAATTGAAATGAATAATAATGTCTATAAAAATATTCGGGAGGGATATGGAGACTATGCAAAAAAACTAAAAACGGAAAAGCAAACCCATTTTGCTGTAACACAAAGAGAGGGAAAAGATTATAGAGAATTTTTTGGTCCAAAAAAGAGACTCCGTACAAAATTTTGTAGTAAATTTGTCGAAATTTTTCCGGGATTTCGACCTGCGAGAATAAAGATTATGTGTTCTTTTTCTTTGGAGCAGGCAATCCTGAAATCACCAGTGCCAGAAATATTAATAATCCACCAAGTGCACGGTGCGCAATGATCTTTTCCCCGCCGAGGGTCCAGGCAAACATCGCAGCAAAAACCGGTTCGAGCGCAAAAATTAACGATACCCGAAGCGGTGACCTGATTTTCTGGGCCGCCATCTGAATTACAAATGCAGATAATGTCGGGAAAAGAGCCAGGAACATCATCATCCAAAAAGAGTCGATTGATGTTATTTTAAACGGAAGTGAAAACAGTAAAGCCGTTATTACACTTAATAAACCGACCAGTAAAAATTGATGACAGCTGAACAGATACGGATCTAGCCCACGTTTCATAAATTTGTCAACATAGAGAAGATGCAGGGCATAGGTGACAGCGGTTATCAAAGTCATAATATCGCCGATATTGATATCTCTCATCCCGCCGGTCAGGATCCAAAGTCCAATAAGCGATATCGCCGATGCAATAACTTCCATGATAGTTGGTTTGCGTTTGAATATGATTCTAAGAAATATCGGTACAAAAGCAACAAAAAGACCAGTGATAAATCCTGAATTTGATGCGGTAGTGTATTGTAAACCAATAGTTTGCGGGATGTATAACATCCATAATAAAAATCCCGGCACTAACGCCTGCTTCCATCCGTCAAATATTGGTCGACCGGAAAATTTGAGAAAAATTAATAAAATAGAACCGGCTATCAGAAATCGGTAAGCGACCAGAATAACCGGATCGATACCATCAAGAGCCGATTTGACAATAAAAAATGTCGATCCCCAGATAGCGACAGCGTAGAACAGGCCGAGATCGGCAAGCGTATTTTTGTCTTGTGGCGTTTTGGTCTGCATAATCTTTCGAATATCAGGGAAATAGTCGAACAAGTCAAAATAAATCATACAAATGATAAAATTCTTTGACAGATTTACTCATTTCAAGCGACTATTATAGCAGTGAGAAAGTTAGATTCCCCTCTGCCTTGGGGGCAGGTTTTAACGCCTGTCCCCTCTTCTTTTTTTTTATTTGATATTTCTGAAACAATTGACAAGATATGACGATTTAGTATATTAAAGTAGAGTTGATAGTCTCGAACGATAAATCTCAAGATCGTTTTCCTCGCTCTTATGGGGGTGAAAAGGTTTCGACGGGATTGGTGAGGGATTGTCGGCGTGCCGAGGGACTCCGGATTTCTCGTTAAATATCCGGTACATTTTTTAAATGGCGAATATGATTATGCCATGGCTGCCTAACTAAAATTAGGTGACCCGTTCCCCCAGTTTGTCGCCTTTCCGGATTGGATGGAACGACGGTTGAAAGGATAAGCTGACCCGACGCCTTTGAGGTTGGACGAAAATTATAAAGGCTGGCTTTTTTCCTGGCCTGCCGCTTGGCAGGGGAGAGGGCGAGAAATTATAGAGCGGCTACGCACGTAGAAGATAATCTGGCGCTTTTTTCGGACGGGGGTTCGATTCCCCCCACCTCCATCTTATTGTATCATAACAAATTACGATGATTTATGCGACTATATCCCCCAGTAACACCGAATAACGTAACACCGTTTTGGTTACGATTTGGTTACGGTAGAAACGCGCGTTTTTTTGTTGGAACGTGGAGCAGACTTACATTTATTATAATGTGAATCATTGCTGGAATGAGGATCTTTGCCAATGGTAGCACCTGCACCATCGCCAAACAGTATACATGTATTACGATCTTTATAGATGGTAACAGACGACAGCTCCTCGCAACCCACAACAACAATTATTTTGTATACTTCAGATTCAATAAACGATCTGGCAACAGCCAAACCGTTCAAAAAGCCGGCACATGCGGACACAACATCAAACGCTGAAGATTTGACTTTTAAAAAAATCCCCCTCGGCATAATAATGCCTGAATTATCCGATATCAGTATTAAATTTTATAGATAAAATAACACAATTATTGTATGTTCAAAAAAAGGTAAATCAGTTATGAATTGTCAGGATTTAATTATTCAATTTACGTCGATATAAGTTATCGATATAATAATAGTGGATATTATAGTAGACATATAATTAATAAAGGACATGATATGAAACTCTATTTATCATACATTCTGCTTACGCTGTTTATTTTTCCCTTGATAGCTGGCGAAAGTCATTCAAGATCGATTGATGACCGATTTGATCGGGACCGGTTGTCAAAGATAATTTACAGCATATTTACAGATGAATATAACAATGCCTACAGATTATGCGATAGCATCATTATCGTTTATCCGAATAATCCTTCAGGTTATTTCTTTAAGGCTTATACAATGATGACGGAGATGACCGAAGAGTATAATAGTATGTATCAAGAGGATTATCTTCGATTGCTTGATACAGTTGAGTTTCTGGCTAACAATATTATTGATACTTGCCGAAACGAGGGTAAAGCCTTGTGTTATTGGTACATAGGCAATGTCTGGGCATATCGCTCGCTGTGGAAAGCCAGATTCGGATCAGTTATCTCGGCTTACAAGTCGACTATAAAGGCTCAGAAATGCTATGAGGCAGGGTTAAAATGTGATAGTAGCTTGCATGATAATTATGCCGGTTTAGGAGCTATTCATTACTGGAAGTCAGCCAAAAGCGGTTTCCTGAGAATATTGGGTAATAAAGGAGATGAGCGTGAAAAGGGTATCCTCGAATTGAAACAAGCGGCGAAGACATCTGTTTTATCTTGTGAGACAGCTCAAAAAACCTTGATAACCATTCTAAACGATTACAAACAGCATGATTCCGCCATTGTTTATGCCAAAAAACTACTGCAAAATTATCCAGATGGCAGATCCTTTTTATGGGGTATGTCATTGGCCTATTATTATAAAAACGACTATCAGCAGGCATGCAAATACCTCGAGAGATTGCGCAATATTCTGGCTCAGCGGCCGGGTAATTATTATAAGTTAATAGAGTGCGACGCACAGATTGTCCGTTGCCTTGCAAAATTAAGGAAACCGGATCGGGCCGAACGATGGGCGGCTCAAACCGGGGAATATATCCATAGCCTATCAGAAAATGTGCGTAAAAAGCAAAAAGATAATCTCAGGTATCTGGTTGAGATGACAAATTGATAATTGCGGAATTATGGTTGTTGCATTTTCCCATCCATTACATTTATCCTAATTATTCCAGGCGAGAGATACATCCTATTTATAAAGAATAGTATCAGGACAAGTATGGCCGGAATGATCGCCACCAGTAGTACAAATGAAACTGCATACGGCAGGCGGAATGAAAACGCTATGAACATACAGCAAATTGACACTCCTGTGCAAGCCAGATTATAAATGTCAGCGTGAATCCTTTTAATATAATGCCTCTTTTTACCATTTAACAAGCGCTGAAGCCCATATTAGCCCGCTGCCAAAAGCAACCATCAGCACTTTATCGCCCGGGTTTATACGACCATCGCGGTTAGCTTCGTCAAGAGCAATAGGTATTGATGCCGATGATGTGTTGCCATATTTTTCGATATTCACAACCACTTTGTCCATGCTGGCATGCAATCGCTTGGCCAGTCCCTGTATGATGCGGATGTTGGCCTGGTGTGGAATGATCAATGATATGTCAGAAATATCTAATCCGGCGTCTTTAATAACCTTTATTGAGGCATTGTGCATCTCGCGAACTGCAAACTTATAAACATCGGGACCCTTCATCTGAAGCTTATCTGAACCATTGTTAGTAAAGTCCGGATTATAGGGATTTCTGACCCCGCCGGTCGGTATCCATAGTAGTTCGCGTTGTGTACCATCGGATTTTGCGAATGTTGACAGAACTCCATGGCCATTGCTATCTGCGGCGACAATGGCAGCACCTGCACCATCGCCAAACAGTATACATGTATTGCGATCTTTATAGTTGGTAACAGACGACAGTTTCTCGCAACCCACAACAACGATTTTTTTGTATACTCCGGATTCAATAAACGATCTGGCAACAGCCAAACCGTTCAAAAAGCCGGCACATGCAGATACAACATCAAACGCCACAGCATTCGGTAAACTTAGCTTTTCCTGAATCACACAGGCAGTGGAAGGCATTCGATAGTCTGAGGTGGATGTACCTGCGATTACCATATCAATTTCATCTAGATTACACTGAGACATCTCCAAAGCTTGTCGAATCGCCTCGACGGCCATGTCCGAAGTGCTTGTATCATCATCGGCTATACGCCGTTCCCGAATACCGGTGTGACTGTATATCCATTCATCAGATGTGTCTAACATCCGCTCCAGATCAGCATTGGTCAACCGTTTGGGCGGTACGTACGAACCAGTTCCGATAATTTTCGCTCTTGGCTTCACTTT
>JAUVBC010000060.1 GCA_030591405.1 Candidatus Zixiibacteriota bacterium | reverse complement strand
TCTGCGAGCAAAATGATGGAATCACAAAATCAGTCGTTTGTTTCGGTCCGGTATGATTAAACGAGCGAACCCGAACAATCGGTACATTATTGTTTCTTACATAGTATTGTGCCAGATATTCCCCGGCAGCTTTTGAAATGCCATATGGCGAAATCGGATTTAGCGGTTGTTTCTCGTCCAGTATTTTTCCAACCGGTTTGAAGGTCCCATAGATATCCGATGAACTGACAAAAATCAATTTCTTAAGATTTTTTTGTTCTATTGCTGCTTCAAAAAGATTAAGACTACCGGTGAAATTTACATCATATACTCTCTGCGCTGCTCCAAAAGATTTCCCGACCGATGCAATCGCAGCGAGATGAAAAATATAATCAGGTTTTACTTTTTTGATATAATCGTTCATCTTACCGGCATTTAAAATATCAAACCGCTCCAGCTCAAGTCCCGGTTTTATCGCATTGATATTATCAAGCTTTTCTTTTGGTGCCACCAGACCAAAAACATTGATCCCTTTCAGGAGCAGCAGCTCAGCCAGATATGATCCGGCAAACCCGGCAACACCGGTAATTATGGCTTTATTTTTTTTCTTCACGATGCTTTTCCAGATCGTAATCGACCATCATCTCTACCAAACCTTTGAAATCAACAGTTGGTTCCCAGCCAAGTTCCTTTTTCGCTTTGGAGGAATCTCCCAAAAGCTGATCTACTTCAGCCGGGCGAACAAATCGGGGATCAGTCGTAACATAATCTTTATAATCCAAATCGACATATCCAAAGGCGGTTTCGACAAACTCTTTAACCGAATGCGTCTGGCCGGTAGATATCACAAAATCCTGCGGCCTGTCCTGCTGAAGCATCAGCCACATTGCTCTGACATAATCACCGGCAAAACCCCAGTCGCGTTCGGCATCAAGATTTCCGAGCGCCAGATTATCAGCCAAACCAAGTTTTATTCTGGCAACACCATCGGTTATTTTTTTGGTAACAAACTCCAGACCGCGGCGAGGAGATTCATGATTAAACAGAATCCCAGAGCAGGCAAAGAGATCATAGCTTTCACGATAATTTATAGTGATCCAGTGACCGTAAACTTTGGCGACTCCATACGGTGAACGGGGATACAACGGTGTTTTTTCAGTCTGCGGAACCTCCTGTACTTTTCCAAACATCTCAGATGAAGAAGCCTGATAGAATTTTATCTTCTTATTTAACAATCTGATTCCCTCAAGAAATTTTGTCACGCCGAGTGCATTAAATTCACCGGTCAAAACCGGCTGATTCCAGGAGGTCGGCACAAATGATTGTGCCGCCAGATTATAAATCTCATCCGGTTTCGATTCTTCGATAACGTTGATAATCGACAATTGATCCAAAAGATCAGCCTGGACAAAATTTATTCTATCACGAATATGCTCGATCCGTTCAAACGATTCGGTTGATGCCCGTCGGACCATTCCGAAAACCTCATACCCCTTTTCCAGTAATAAATCGGCCAGATACGAGCCATCCTGTCCGGTGATTCCGGTTATAAGCGCCCTCATAATAACTCTCCAGTCTAATGAGAAATATTTATTTTCTTATACAGCTTTGGCTCCCAAAATAGCCGGATTATACAAAAAAAACAAATGATAAATAATCAACTTGATATCTGTAATTCATCCGGCCCAAACCTTTATCCGGTTGACATTTTGCCGTTTTTTCTTATCTTTTTGTCAGAACAATATAGACTGTGGAGAGGACCAATTGGAAAAACTAATTTATCTCGATAATGCAGCCACCTCTTGGCCAAAACCAGATTCTGTTTACAAATTCATGACCGATTTTTATCGTGGATGCGGTGTTAATCCGGGCCGAAGCGGCTTTGACAAAGCTATTGAAGCTGGTAATCTGGTTGAAGAACTTCGTCAGCGGCTGACCCGATTTTTTGGCGGCGACGAGACCAACCCGGAACGGTTATGCTTTGGTTATAACGCTACTGACGCTCTCAATCTGATTATTGCGGGACTTTTATCTGAAGGTGATCATGTTGTCACTACCAATCTGGAACATAACTCGGTTATCAGGCCGATCAATCAACTGGTCAGAGATAAAAATGTTGAAGCAACTTTTGTCCCGTTTAACGATCAAGGATTTATCGACCCCGAGGATATAAGCAAAGCAATAAAAGCAAATACCAAACTGGTCATTGTGAATCATGGCTCAAATGTTTTAGGCACCGTGCAACCGGTCAAAGAGATCGGTAAAGTTTGTCACGAAAAAAATGTCCTGTTTGCAATTGATTCGGCGCAAACAGCCGGGATGGTTCCGATTGACATGAAAGAAATGAACGTTGATGTTCTCGCTTTCACCGGCCATAAATCACTGATGGGTTCGACCGGTATTGGCGGACTCTGTGTCCGCAAACATGTTGAGATAGCCCACACCCGCGCCGGCGGAACCGGGGTTCGTTCCGCTTTTCCGTTTCATCTCGATGAATACCCATACCGGATGGAGTATGGTACCCCCAACGTGGTTGGGATCGCCTCACTCTGGGCCGGACAGGATTGGATCGAGGAACAGGGCGGAGTCGAAAAGATTCATGCCCAGGAGATGAAGCTGGCTCAAAAGCTACTTGATGGATTCAATAAAATCGACGGTGTTATCACCTACTGTTGCGACAGTTTGGAAAACCATCTTTCGGCGATAACTATCAATGTTGATGGCCTCGAGGCTGGTGATGTTGGAATCATGCTCGATGTTGACTATGATATTGCGACCCGCACCGGTCTGCACTGTGCACCGCTGGTTCATAAGCAACTTGATTTAGTTAAGATTCATGGCGGAGTCAGATTTGCAATCGGACCGTTTAACACCGAGGCGCATATTGATAAAGCGATAGAAGCAATTGCCGATATCGCGCAACGCTCCAAAGATATGAGAGCCAAAAAAGCCTCAGTGACAAATAAATAGTATTTGATATTAAAAATAAAAGGCAGGCTGTATTGCCTGCCTTTTTTATTTGGTCAAATATTTGGAATCACAGGAACATTAGTCTGGTTTCCTACAAGCCCATAGTAAGTCCTTTTCGATGTGAAACTCCGAGACTCGCCTTACATTCCGGGCAGAAATATAGGCACCGTTTGCCAAGATCACCCTTCAACTCACGAAACCAAATTGATTGAATTTCCTTCTTACAGTGAGGGCAAACCGGCGAAACATCTTCTTTTTGTATAAAAGCTATCATAATAACCTCCTTCTGGCAAACAAAATGGCCGTTTGTTATATAATATACCTTTGGAGATAACTAATATTCGAACCAATAGAGTAGAAATTTATAATTTTGAAGGCGTAATCTATCTTGAAAAGACCAGTTCAACGCGACGGTTTTGCTGACGCCCTTGCTCGGTTTTATTGGTCGCTACAAAATTAACGGCACCGCTGCCGGTGGTGGTCAGACGGTTAGTATCAATGCCGACAGTGATCAAATAATCGCGAACCCGATTGGCCCGTCTTTTTGAAAGTTTCTTATTCTCCGAGACAGTTCCGTTATTATCGGTATAACCAAAAATTTCAATTTTGACAGTCGGAGCCTGCTTTAAAATGACCGATATCGAATCAAGCGCCTTTTTTGAATATGGGTCAATTTCAAACGAGTTAGCTCTGTATCTTATATTCAGAATAGTCGGCACTTTCATAAAGGCGAGATCAGGACATCCGAATTTATCGATTTTTGTGCCTGCGGTCGTGCCGGGACAATCGTCGAGACCATTTGGGACGCCATCGTTATCGCTGTCAATCGGGCATCCTTTAATATCAACCACCGCTCCCCGCCGATTGTGAGGGCATCGGTCGCGGTAGTCAGGATAGCTGTCGGCGTCCGAATCAATCGGGCAGCCGCTAATATCAATAAACCCTTTCGCCCCAGATGGCGTATTGGGACATTTGTCATCATCGCCCGGGATACCATCAGAATCTGAATCATGATTTTTTGTTTTTATTACATTTACCGAGGCCAATTCAATTATTTCACTCAAATCATCCGGTTTTTCTGATTTGATAATCTGTTTACGCGGGGTATATGGCCGCTGTCGTATTTCATCCCACCGTGCTTTGCTTTTTTCACCGCCCAAAAGATAGCTCAAAGAGATACCGGCATTAAGGTTCCAACTCCCAAGACTGTCTTCAACTGCTTTATCGAACTCAAGCCCCGCGCCGGTCATATAATTGGAGTGAATATTAAAACCGACTTTCCATTCATCCTTAAACTGGTAATCGATTCCAACCACAGATGCCAAAAATAATTCAGATGCTTCAAAATCGATCGTCCCGCCTCGTTCGGTCGAGGTCGCCAGCGTTATCCCGGTTCCGGGATCAGCGATGCGCCATTTCGACAGTCCAGCGCCGATACCGCCATTAAATCCCAGTTTTCGGCCAAATGGATGCCAAGCTCGTTTAAAGATAACACTTAAATCATACCCTTTTAATTTACGGGTTCGATCTGATTCCTCGGAGCCAAGCGAAAACTCACTGCTGGTGCCGGAATTATCATGGAACTGATACCCGATATAGCCGACTTCGAGATGCCAATTATTGCCAATACGAGTCTCAATATTAAAATGAAATTCTGGGCCCATCGTGAACCATGGCGGCGTTCCTGAATTTTTGGTTGCCAAACCCAATCCCCCGCCGACTGCAAGAAGATAATCATACCCAGCCAGCGCTGACGGCATAATCAGTAATATCGTCGCTAATATTATCAGCAAAATTCTCATAATAAACCGATATCTATTCCTTTTTTGGCATACTGTTCCATTTATCTTAAAATCGGCCAATTTTCGCTATTGTTTAGCCGTAGAAATTTAGAATATGAGAAAATCGCAAACAATAAATTAAATAGAAATGAATTCTAATATTAATTGACAATTAAAAGACTGTTTCGTTAAATTAGGAGTTCGTATTCAATGATATAACAACGACAAACAAAGGGGAAATATTGGACTTCCGAGAACTTCATAGCTGGCCAACAAACCCTCTCGACGCCGGACCTATTCAAAAAGATTTTTGCGATCTGATTATCAAAGAAAGTTGTTTCGAAAAACTGGAATATATAACCGCTGTTGACACTGCCTACGACAATGATACCAACCATCTTTATGGCGCCGCGGTAACAATGAAATTCCCGGAGTTGATCGAAACCGAAAAAGCGGTCGCCAAAATGGATATTTCTTTTCCATATATCCCCAGTCTGCTTAGTTTTCGCGAAGGACCGGTTATTCTTAAGGCTCTTTCACGGTTAACCAAAAAACCGGATTTGGTTATGTTTGCCGGGCACGGTCTTGCCCACCCCTTGTCATTTGGCATTGCTTCACATCTGGGGCTATTGCTCAATATTCCATCAATCGGATGCGCCCGCAAATGTCTCGCCGGACAGTATGAAGAACCGGGAAACGAAGCGGGACAATATAGTATATTATCCGTTGCCAATATCGAGTGTGGTTATGTTTACCGTTCTCGTCCCAAAGTCAAACCGATTTTTATCTCCCCGGGGCATAAATGCAGTCTTGAAGATTCTCTTAAAGTAGTAATCACTTGCCTGCAAAAATACAGAATGCCACGGCCGCTCCGACTGGCCCATCTGTATGCTAATAAATTTTGCCGAAACGGCGAACGCAATAATCAAAAAAATAATCGCAATTATGAAAAATCGATTCCAAAAAGAGAGGTTCTGAGCAGATAAAAATCTGCCGGGCGGTGTTACATTATGACTATTTCCAATGATAAAATATTAGACCTTGCCAAAAAACTGCATCCGACACAAATCAAATGGCGGCGGCATTTTCATCAATATCCTGAGCTTTCGAATGAAGAGTTTAAAACAACCTCCTTTATTAAAAATGAACTTAAGAAATCTGGTATAAAACTTATACCGCTTAATATTCCAACCGGTCTGGCGGCGATAATCGGCAATAAGGGCAAAAAAACAGCGGCCATCCGAACCGATATTGATGCCCTCCCGATAACCGAACTGAACAAGATACCATTTAAATCAAAGATAGATGGTGTCATGCATGCCTGTGGCCATGATATGCATATCGCAACTGTTCTTGGGACCGCTGTTATTTTGGACGAACTAAAAAAGGAATTGCCGGGGCAGGTAAAGATAATTTTCCAACCGGCCGAAGAAAAACCTCCCGGCGGCGCATATGAGATGCTCAAAGCCGGATTGTTCAAAAATCCGAAAGTAGATATGATTTTTGGCCTGCATGTCGACCCAACGATACCGACCGGAAAAATCAGTCTTCGCGATGGCCCCACAATGGCTGCCGTAATCGATTTTGACATACAGATAAAAGGCAAAGGTGGTCATGCCGCCAAACCTCATGAGACAATCGACGCGATCGCGGTGGTGGCAGAACTGGTTGGATCAATTCAAAAAATCGCTTCTCGCGAAACCGATCCGATGAAACCGGTTGTTATCACTTTCGGGAAAATATCCGGAGGTACTGCTCGTAATGTTATCGCCGACAAAGCTGTTTTGCATGGCACTGCCCGGACTCTTGCTCCCGATAATATTAAAAAACTGCCAGTGTTGATTAAAAGAACCGCCGATGGTATCTGCCACGCGCGCGGTGCCAGTTGCAAAGTCGATTTTATCGCCAGCTACCCGGTGGTTGATAATCATCCGGCGGCAAATAAAATTTACACCGAAAGTTTCACCGAACTGTTCGGCAAAAACAAAATAGTTGAAACCGGGCAGGTTATGGGTGGTGAAGATTTTGCCTTTTACTTGCAGCAGGCTCCCGGGGCGATGTTCCGTCTCGGCACCAGAAATAAAAAAATAGGTTCGGTAAATCCCTGGCACTATCCTAATTTTATGTCTGATGAGGAGTCTATTTTTTATGGTACTTCGCTTCTGGTCAAAGCTGTCTTAAAATATTTTGGCAACTAAATGAAAAAAGGAATAATTTCATTTTTCATATTTATTCTGTGTTTACTTTATAGCCTCGGCTATGCCTATGAGTTCCTGCCTAATTTGGTAAAAAATTATTCTAACTTTTCTTTTGTTAATTCGGTTGCGGTCGGTTTTAAATATGTCTATTTCGGCACTACCAACGGCGTCACCAGATATAATATCAGCCAAAAACAATGGGATTCACCTCTGACCGGTTTCGAGGGTTTCGATAACTCAGAAATATTCACTATCAAAGCATCATTTGATGATGAAAGAATCTGGATCAACACAGAATCAGGCGATTATGAATACTCCGGGGTCTTCAACCGCTGGACACCGATTTCCCAAATACCGGATGAAACCAGCAATGGAACGCATATCGGACTTGATTATGATTATATTCCCCCGCCCGGCTATCACTATCTCAATACCGGTATCTTAGTTGATATGTATGATAACGGACACTCGATCAGAGATATTGTCGATGACGGCTGGGGCAATCAATGGATCGGCACCTGGGGGCTGGGAGCGTTTCATGCTGATAATTCATCACGCATACTGGAGCCATTGACTTATGGGCTACTTCAGGAAGATATAACCTCGCTTTACTCCGACAACGGCACACTCTGGATGGGTGGTTCCGACACCGGTTATGTTCGACCCGGATTCACCGCTTATAACTGGGCTGAAAATAGTTTTGAACATATCAAGACAGAACCGGGGTTTTTATCTTTTGCCGGCCATGTTTACGCAATTGCCGCCAGCGAGAAAAGAGTTTTTATCGGCACCGATGACGGACTTTTGGTTATTGACAAAAAACAAAACGAGATAATCGATCATCTTTATCAAAGATCAGGTCTTCCGGATGATCGCATTTTATCGCTTTTGGTCTATGACAATAAGTTATATGTTGGAACCGAATATGGACTTGGCATTGTTGATATAAATTCCGATTTAAATAAAACCGAGTTCAAAACAATCCTCCCAACTCACGCCATTCTGTCGTTGGATCAGATAGAAAATCACATCTGGATCGGCACTCACCTCGGTACTTTCCGATTAAATCTGTCAAATGAAAAACTGGGATATTTGAAATCTGCTGAAATATCGGGAAAACGCGAGGTTAGATTTATCAAACATACCGAGCGTAAAATCTGGATGGTTGTTGATTTTGAACTTAAATCAATCGACAGGAACAGCGCTGAAATAGAATATTTCCCGGAAATAATCCAGTATGGTGATCTACGCTCTATCGCCGTTTCCGACACAATTGTCGCTGTCGCCACAGGTTCCGGCCTACTGCTTCTTTTTGATGGCAAAGAGGACAATCATTTTCTCTATACGGTCGGCGACGGCTTGATTTCCAACGATATTCGGGACCTGGTTTTTGACGGCGATTATATCTGGATAGGGACAGATAAGGGACTAATCCGCTTCTGGTATAAGCATCCGTCTCTTTATTAATCATAATGTGCGGTCAGGTCGCAGAACCTGACCGATTAATGTCGGGTGCGGCGACCCGACATCACAATTTATATTAGATAGATGAGCTGAAGGACCAATAATTCAAAACAGAAAATTTATGGTTGTAGAATATTTTTCTATTTCTTATGTTCAATCAAGAGAACTAAAGTAATTTATCAGCGTAGATATAGGTGATGTTAAAAGATACTCAAAAAGTTTTCGGAGCGATTTTATTAGCCCTGGTTGGGCTTATTATTCTGACTGCAACTTCTGTTTTGGCTGCCGATCAGGATCTGTTTGAAATTTACGGTCTTGAAGTTGAGGGACATATCGATGGATTTGTTACCGGAGATTTAAACAACGATAATCTGACCGATCTGGTTGTTATATATTCATCTCACGCCAATCGCTATACCCGTTATCTCGGCCTCTATCTCCAAAAACCAACAGCAGGTTTTCGTCCTCGGGCCGATTATTTGATTACCCTGCCGAATTCGGTGGCTCACATTGATATCGGCGATATCGACGGCGATAATATTGATGATATTGTTCTAATTGATTCTGAAGGAATAAGTATCATCAAATATTCCGATAACTCCGGTCTCTCTGATCCAAAGCGGCTGGTTTCTGTCAGCACCATCTACTCCGCTTCCTATATCCAGGGTATTTTTGTCGAACCGTTTATTTATGAGTTGACCAACCGACCTGGAAATGAGCTGATTGTACCAACACCAGGCGGCTACTCGATTTTTAATTATGTCAATAACACCCTGAAACGGACCGAACGACTTGCGGCTCCGTTGGCAGGACATATGGCCGCGGTTAATGCCAAAGATTTTTCCTCTAAGAAAAGTATGGAACTGCAACTGGTAATCCCGCGAATAAAAATTATTGATGGCAATCTTGACGGGCTCCTGGATATTTATTTTTTGTGGGACAATCGAGTTTGTTGTTTCTATCAAAATAATGAAAACAGCTTTGGGCAAACACCAGATTTTATCAATTTCAATATTTCAGATGATCATTCAGGATATACCAAGAGCCATTTGGTCGATTGCAATAATGATAATCATCCTGACCTGATTACTATTTCGACTGCCGGAGGAATTTCCAACACCGAAACCAAATTAAGACTGTATCTGGCCGATCAACTGGGAACTATTCCTGAAAATTTTATCGATGAAATCAGTCTTTCCGATTCATACAGCAATTTATTGATTAATGATTATAATTTTGACAACCTTCCTGAAATCGTCATCCCTGCGGTGGAAATGGGAACCTTTGCCGCCACCAAGATATTTTTGACAAAAAAAACCGACAT
>JAUVBC010000009.1 GCA_030591405.1 Candidatus Zixiibacteriota bacterium | reverse complement strand
GTAGCGACTGTCTTTAATGTCAAGCGATTTTTGGGTTCCAGTGTTCATTTTTTTTGAGCATTAAGTTAAGTATAGTTATCAGTTTTCTCATTACCGCTGTCAGAGCTGTCATTTTACTTTTCCCTCGTTCAAGTAGTCTTTGGTAGAATGCTTTCAAGACTGGATTGTGATGGCAGACAACTAGTGTTGGCATAAACAGACGAGCCCGCACTCTTCGTCGGCCGCCGCCAGTCATACGTTTACCCCGGAATGAACCACTGTCACGATTGATTGGAGCCACACCTATCAAGGCGGCAATCTGACGCCGATTCAATTGACCTAATTCCGGGACTTCGGTCACTAACATAGTGGCGGTTGTCTCGGCAATACCGGGAACTGAAATTAGAAACTGGACCCTCCGGTGCAACTCTTCCGAAGCACTGATAAGCGTTCGCAATTGCTCTTCAATCTTTTTCAACTCCCGGTCAAACGTCTTGATCACGGCCCCGATAGATATAGCGATAGCTTTGTTATCGCTGTGTTCTCGACGATTATTTTCAGCGGTTCGCATTTGGAGTAGTTGATGTCGACGAGCGACTAAAGCCTTCATCAGACGACTCTTACGATCACCGAGCGGGCGCTGAGGGGGTTTCATCGTGGCCGCGTAGTTAGCCAGAAGCATGGCATCAATACGATCAGTTTTGGCCAACCGACCAACGGCACGACCAAAATCCCGTGCCCACCGTGGATTGATAACCGCCACCGGCAATCCGGCTGACTGCAAAGCAACCGCTAAAGAAGTTTCATAACCACCTGTGTTTTCCATTACTACCAACTTAGGATCAAGAGTGCCCAGGTAGTCAGTGCACTCGCTAATACCTACGAGATCATTCTTAAACTGGACATGATTTTTGGTAACTGTGTCATACAGATCAACGTGTGCTTTAGCGACGTCGATTCCTACGAATGTTTTCATGGTCTCCCCTTCCTTGCAAATTCGGGTTCATTGTGTTACAATGTCCCATGCGACTGTTCGGGTTAATACCTGAATAGAATGATGTCGGATCACGCTACCAACGGGCTCAAAAAGTCCCAAGGACAGAACGATCTCGACATCACCAAGAGATCTTCGGCCAGACCGGAGGTCTCTTATTATGAATATAATTCAGGCTGATAATTACAGCCAGACCAATATACAAGGACAGACATTCCTGTCTGTCCGGAATAAATGCCGGACAAGAATGTCCGGCCTACCTAATAGTCAAGGTCAAGGCCCGCCGGGGCTTGACGAATCAAAAATGTCAACCCTCTTAAGAGCGTTGACCTATAACTCCCCGGTCAATCTAAAGATTAACCGGACACATAATGTATTATTAGCTTTTTACTTTACCAACCCAATTCGGGGCGGAATCTGTTTCTGAGGAGATCAGCCTTTGGCTGGTCTCCTTTTTTATTTTCCAATTTGTGATATTTCGTTATTCATTTTAGTTTGATTTCTTTCAAAAACCAGATTTTCCGACACTTTTCTAACAAAAAACATTTTCAATATAATTTCGTAGTATATTATAAGACTTATGAATAAACCGTGGCTATATACAGATAATGTCTGCCGATTCTATCAGCGAAAAACTGCTGTGGTTAAAGCTGTCGATTCAGTAAGTTTATCTATTGAGTGCGGGGACTTTATATCGCTAATCGGCTCATCCGGTTCGGGAAAATCAACAATGTTAAATCTTTTGGCCGGGTTGGATCGACCAACTTCGGGCGATATCTTTTTTGAGGATAAATCGTTTAGCAACATGGATCGCCAGCAACTATCATCATATCGAGCAAATAAAGTCGGAATGGTCTTTCAAGCATTTAATCTGGTTCCTCACCTTACGGCACTGATGAATGTGGAACTTGCCTTGTATTTTAATGGAACGCCAAAATCAAAAAGACAATTTTTGTCAGAACAAATGCTTTCTCAACTTGGTATTGCCGATAGATCTGATCATCGGCCGGCCGATCTTTCTGGCGGCGAACAGCAGCGGGTAGCAATCGCTCGTGCTCTTGTAAAAAGTCCCGATATTCTCTTTGCCGATGAGCCAACCGGCAATCTGGATGAAAAAAATACAAATGACATCATGGCCCTGTTATCTGAGCTGAACAAACAGGGATTAACCATTATAATGGTGACTCACGATCTCACTCTTGCGAATAATGTGTCCAACAAAATTATGCAGATGCACTACGGGCAAATTGTTGATCAGGAAAGGAAACCAAATGACCTTTCGTGATCTAATTGCGACAGCAACTGGAAACCTCTGGAGAATGAAACTTCGCTCGGTTCTGACATTTTCCGGAATTGTCATCGCAATCGCCGCATTTGTGGCGATGCTATCTTTTGGTGCAGGGATGCAGCGCAATATTGCCGAACAGTTTGAAAAGCTTGGTCTATTGTCTGTCATTCAGGTTTATCCCAAAAACACCCAAGAGACTGATTCCAGTACCGTCGCGGAACTTAATAATGCGGCACTCGAATATATTGAAAAAATCCCCGGAGTTGAACTTGTCTATCCCTTTGAGTCACTGGATTTGGGTATTAAATTAGGTGATTCTGAAAAAACAGTCTCTGCTCAGGCATTGCCATCCAAAGCAGTGGAAACAAAACTGTTTTCCAATCTCGTGGCAGGCGAACTATTCTCCGCTGATTCATCGCGAGAAATATTGATATCTGAGGACATCCTGGAAAAACTTGGTATCAAATCTGCTGATAGTATCTTAAACAAACCGGTGATCATTAGTATTAAATTGGCAAAAATTGATTCCGGTGTTGTTTCAATGCTTCGGCCACTTTCAGATATAATACAGACAAGACGCAGAGAAATGCAATCTGATACGATTCGTTTTGTCGAATACGCACAAAATGCTATTCGCGAAGAGTTAGGCGGGGCGTTAAATCGATTTATCGATGGTTTCATGAAGAATCGTGAGACTAAAGCAGAGACGTTATTGGTGTGCGGGGTATTCAACTCACGCCGTAATGGGCGACTTCGCCTCAAAGATTTGATTCTTCCGGTAGAAACGGCCCGGGAGTTCAGTTCCAGCGGCTTTACCGGGGACCCAACGGAAATACTTGCCGGTCTGCAGGCAGGAAATCTATTTGTGGCTAACACTGATAGCCCCATAAAAGATTATTCGCAAGCAACTGTCATGATGGAACCGAATGCACTATATGAGCCAATCCGAGATTCTATTGAAGCGGCTGGATTCAGGACATTTAGCTTTGCCGAACAATTCAAGGAAATACGACAATTCTTCAGATATTTCAATCTTGCTCTGGGATTGATTGGGATAATTGCGTTGATGACAGCTTCATTGGGAATAATAAATACAATGATAATGTCGATTACCGAACGGCGGCGCGAAATCGGCATTTGGATGTCGCTCGGCGCCGATATGAATGATATCAGGCGATTATTTCTGGTTGAATCAGGGCTTATTGGTTTGATTGGTGCAATTGGCGGAGTAATCTTTGGGTATCTAATTTCACGAGTCGGATCATTAGTCGCAAAAACTTTCATGGAAAACGAGGGAGTACCACCGATGGAGATATTTCATATCCCTATTTGGCTGGTGCTGACTGCTTTGTTATTTGGAGTTCTGGTCAGCCTGCTTGCCGGTTATTATCCGGCCAATCGTGCTGCCAAAATCGATCCGGTCGTTTCTCTCAGAAATGAATAAAGTTTCGCGTAGAAAAACTTGTTTTACTCAGTTTTATGGCGGACTATTTCACCATCTATCATATAGATCACATCTTCGGCAATATTGGTTGCATGGTCGGAAATCCGTTCAAGATTTCTTGAGACACTCAATAGACTTACATAATATTCAGTATATTTGGCATGGATACAAATCTGTTTCTGAACTACTTCAAATGCATTCGCATCGAGATCATCGATTTTATCGTCCTCACCTATTACCTGATACGCTTTTTTGGTGTTATTGGTAACAAGAGCATCAACACTGCTTTTGACCATTTCGACAGCTATGTTCAGCATTTCATGCAGATCAAACGGTATTTCTACCTGGGAATGACGGTTTATGGTTTTGGTTCTTTCAGCAATATTTACTGCGAGGTCGGCGATCCTCTCAAGATCATTGTTTATTTTTAAGACCGCTATAACATATCTCAAATCCGCCGCAACAGGTTGATGCAGGGCAAGAATTTTGAGACAATCTTCCTCCACTTCCACTTCCAGGGAATCGACGACCGGGTCAGATTTAATTACTTTATCAGCCAGATCAATATCAAATTCCGTTATAGACTCAACGGCAAACTGCAGATTTTCCTCGACCATTGCGGCCAGATGAAGTATCTTTTTCTTTAGTATCTCTATTTCATTTTGAAAATGTTTTGTCATCATATCCTCATTTCATTATCCAAAACGTCCGGTTATATAATCTTCGGTTTTTTTCTTTTGCGGCCGTGTAAATATCTCTTTGGTCGCTCCAAATTCAACCAAATCTCCCTGAAAGAAAAAGGCAGTGTAATCAGATACCCGCGCCGCCTGCTGCATGTTGTGAGTTACTATAATTATCGTATATTTCTTTTTCAAAATTCCAATGAGATCTTCAATTTTAGATGTTGAAATAGGATCCAATGCCGAAGCCGGTTCATCCATCAGGATTACTTCCGGCCTGATAGCTAACGCTCTGGCGATACACAATCTCTGCTGCTGTCCACCAGACAGCATATAGGCGCTATGATCGAGATTGTCTTTGACCTCATCCCATAATGCCGCCTGAATAAGTGACTCTTCGACCAATTCGGCTATAAGATTTTTGTCTTTGATGCCGTTAACTTTTAGTCCATAGGCAACATTGTCATAAATCGATTTCGGAAATGGATTTGATTTCTGAAATACCATACCGACGCGGGTTCTAATCTGAGAAACATCTTTGATACCTGTATATATATTTATATCATCAAGTTTAATAATTCCATTTATCCTCGTTCCCGGAATAGTATCGTTCATTCTGTTTAAGGTCCTTAAGAATGTCGATTTCCCACAGCCGGAGGGGCCGATTAGAGCCGTTACTTTATTTTCCTCAATATTGAGTGAGACATCATGCAGGACTTTATTATTACCGTACCAGAAATCAAGGTTTTCTATCGTCATCTTATATGCAGACCTGTACATCTCTTTATCAGTTTCATCAATCGATGATTTTTTTATAATTTCGTCTGCGGAATTATTGTAAGCTTGCACGTCTTCTCCTCATACCGGAACGAATATATATGGCGATAAAATTCAATAGGAAAGTAAGAATCAATAAAACTAAAACCGTCCCATATAAAATCGGTTTGGTCGCTTCAATATCGGGCGATTGGGTCGCCATAACAAATATATGATAGCCCATTTCCATAAATTGATCATTAAGCTTCGATGGTAAATATGGCAAATAATAGGCGGCCCCGGTAAACATTATGGGTGCCACCTCACCCGCTCCACGACTTACGGCCAAAATCGATCCGGTAAGTATTCCCGGTAGTGCCTGAGGAATAATAATCCGGATGATAGTCTGCAGTTTAGTCCCGCCCAATGCATAACTTGCCTCTATTAATTCGCGAGGGATGGTTCGTATCGCCTCTTCGGTAGATATAATTACGACAGGAAGGGTCAAAAGTGCTAAAGTCAGCGATGCCCAAATTATTGCCGGCTGCCCCCAAACCGGACCTTCCGAATTGTAAAAAATGGAATCCAGACCACCGCCGATAAATGCGATAAAAAAGCCCAGGCCGAAAAGCCCAAACACAATTGAGGGTACTCCGGCCAGATTGTTGATGGCTACCCGTATTAATCTGGTCAATCTCGAAACTGGTGAAGTGTACTCATGCAAATAAATTGCAGTAAAAACTCCAACCGGGATAACCGCAATAACCATCAGGATAACAAGAAACACGGTTCCAAAAATAGCCGGGACAATACCACCGGATTCCATTCCATTTTCAGGCGGATGGGATAAAAATTCCCAGTTAATCGTTCCAACGCCGCCATAAATTATGTTACCGAGTATAATCGCCAGTATCAGGATTATTATTATTACGGCCAATAATGTTAGGCCGCGCGGAATATTCCCTTGAGTCTTTGGTTTGAAATCAAGCCCATTTGTTGCGATTTGTCCTGTATCTATTATTTTGGATGCTGTCGACGTCAATTCATTTTCCCCTGAAATCTGGATTTAATTCGTGTCAAAAGCATATCACCGCTGAAATTAATAATAAAGGTGAATACAAATAATAACGATCCGATAAAAAACAGCACTGAGTAATGACCGCTTCCAAACACAACTTCAGCCAACTCCGCCGCAATTGTGGCTGAAAAGGTTCTGACCGAATCGACAAAATTGGCCGATATTATGGCGGCATTTCCTGAAGCCAAAAGGACAATCATTGTTTCGCCAATGGCTCGACCAAATCCCAAAACAACTCCGGCCGAAAGTCCGGGAAGAGCAGCCGGCAAAACAACAGTAAGAGAGACTTGCCACTGATTGGCCCCAAGCGCTGTGGCGGCTTCACGCAAAGAACGTGGAACCGAAGTCATCGCATCCTCGGCAACCGTGAAGATAATCGGAATAATTGCAATACCGAGAGCAATACCGGCATTGAGGGCATTCAGGCGAAAAGTTAATCCAAACAAATTCTGAAGAAATGTAGCAAGAACTATTAAAGCAAAAAAACCGAGGACTACTGAAGGAATCCCGGCCAGCAATTCTATAACCGGTTTGATAATTTCCCGCATTCGTTTGCCTGCAAATTCCGAAGAATATATCGCCGCACCAATTCCCAGAGGAATCGCAAAAAGCATCGCAATTATAGCCGCTTTTAAAGTGCCAATAAATAAGGCAAATAATGAATATTTGGGGACTTCGGAATTTGGCTGCCATGACCATTTGGCGTCACGACCTTCATAAAACTCCTGCTTGAATACCATCTTTCCCAGAGTAACTTCTTCTCGAATTTCCGGATCGGTAAATATCGGAACCGCCTCTTTAAAAATGAAAATAAAAATCAGGATAATGGCAATTAAAGCGACAAAAGCATTTACCGCTATAAATTTTTCACCGAGAAATTCCCAGAGTCGTGACTTTTGTTTAAATTTCAGCTCTTTCATATTCATTCACAATTCGGGACGATTATGATATAACCATCCCGAATGTGCCTATTAACCAATGGAGGTTTAATAGTACTATTTTACCAGACTTGCTTTCGCTCGTTCCTTTGACAGCGGAACATAGTCAATTTCCTCGGCAACTTTTTGACCTTCTTCCGATAATACCCAGTTGACCAGCTTTTTCAGTTCACCCTCTGGTTTGCCGTTGAAGAACCAGTACAAATCTCTTGAGATCGGATAGCTGCCATTGGATACAGTTTCCAATGACGGAATAACATATTTGCCGTCCTCATTTTTGGCCACGGCCGCAAATTTTACTCCCTTTGCCCAGGCAATACCACCATAACCGATACCATTTTTATCCTTGGAAACGGCATTAACAACTGCGGCAGTTCCAGGCAAAGTTTGCGTATAATCTGAATAATCTTCCTTGTTTAACACTTGTTTCTTAAAGAAGGAATAAGTCCCTGAATTGTTTTCACGGCCGTAAATGATAATCCTGGTGTCATTGCCGCCGACTTCTTTCCAATTGGTAATGGCGCCGGTGTAGATACCTTTTAGCTGAGCGAAATTCAGGTTCTTGACTTTGTTGCTTTCATTTAAAAATACCGCAATACCATCAAGAGCAACTGAAACCCGATAAGGCTTGATTCCTTTTTTTTCGGCCAGTTTGTATTCTTTCTCTTTCATATCCCGTGATGCTTCGCAAACGTCGGTAGAGCCATTCAGAAGGGCCGCGATACCGGTACCTGATCCTCCTCCAGATACCTGAATAACAGCTTCGGGATTATTTTTCATATACTCTTCGGCCCATCTCTGCCCGAGGCGGACCAAGGTGTCAGAACCTTTTATGGTAACGGCAGAACCTGACATCAGGTTAGCCGCACCAAAAAGTATCAGCATCATTGTGATTAATAAGTTTTTCATAATTCCTCCGAATTAATTTAGATTACATTTTAAAATTTTAATTGCAAGTCAATCTGCATACGTTGGAAATCTTCGGTAACATCCTGATCAATACCGATTTCGTTAACAAAATAGCTTATTGAAAAGGCGGCATTTTTCATTAATTGGTAGGTGCCTCCAATTTCATGACCTTTAGCATTGGTTCCCCCACCGCGAAAATCGGAGTCGCTAAAGGCGCCAATAACAGCATCTTTTTCGAGATTACGATAGATATAACGAAATGCCCAGCTGCCAACATTTTTGGCCTTACCAATATGGATGCCGGCCAGCCAGCCGTTTTTAAGGCTGTCAGCCGCTGTATTGGTAATATAATTGAACATCGCGGTAACCGGGATATTGTCAAATTTATGATTCAGCTCAAAGAAGAATTCCGCCATCTCATAGTCGTTTTGATAGCTGTGGTATTTATTGATATCGCCAATAGCAGTATCATTGCCGATGGTTGCATAAAATGTAGTATCATAAGCGATATCAACCGAATTGCCTTTGCCATTATCAGTTTCATACAACGTTTTATGCCCCATAATATTGTTGTATTTGTAGTATGAACCGCCAAAAGTTACTGAAGAATTTTTCTCATTAAAATGAAGCTTGACCATTCCCTGACCGGCAAATAAAGATACATCTTTCTTTTTAGAATCTTCATCAATCCAGAATCCCGAACCAATCAGAGTAAAATCAAGATTATCCATTTCATAATTGTAATTGAATACTCCACCCTCCGGATTCCAATCCGAATCCCAGATAAGTTCTGATTTTCCCGGTTTGAAAAATGGGTTTTTGAGTTTTCCGCCAATAATACTTAGGCCTTTGAATTTCGATGGTTTGTATTCAAAATAAGCTAAATCAAGTCCGATCCCCTTTGTTGTAAAGGCATTATCAAGAGTCTGATTGGTCGAAACCGGATCATCGGAGCCGGTCGCAAGTTGAACAGCTGCTTTCATCTCGTCGTTTACTTTACCTTCCACGGCAAGTCTGGCACGAATTCTTTGCCGGTTTCTGGCATCCTTGCCTTCCTCGTTTATCATTTCATGGCGATAGCGAAGATCACCTTTGATCTTGACATTTTCCCACCAATCGGCGGCGGCGACCGAGGACACCAATAGCATCGCGTTAAGCAGGATTATCATTCCCGCTATAACACTTTTTCCATTCAACACTCTTTTCACAATACCTCCGTAAATTAAGAGCCGGTTTATTAGTTTCGAATTAAGAAAACGATTGGTTTGTTAAGATTTGATTAAGAAAAAGTTATTTTTGTAACAATTAACAATTTAGAAGAGTAATATAATTAATATTTTGGGAGATTTCTCTAACCTAACTGATAGCGGGAAGATGTATTTTGAAAACACTTCCTTTATGAGGAGTGCTCTCGACCGATACCTTGCCACTGTGAGCCAGCGCAATATGTTTAACAATTGCCAAACCGAGTCCGGTTCCCCATAATTCTCGGCTGCGTCCACTATCAACGCGATAGAATCGTTCAAATAAGCGCGGAAGATGTTTGCTTTCAATTCCGATGCCCTGATCTTCGACAAAAATAGTGATTTCACTGTCCTTTGAAATAGCCCTCACAAAGATAGAATCACCTGATTTGCTGTATTTAATGGCATTATCAATCAAATTGGTAATTGCCTGTTCTATCTGTCTGAAATTTATATTAGCGCTAAGAGATGTTTCACATTCGCTCTTTAATTGAATCTCATAAGTTTCACTTTTTGATTTACAAAGTGCAATCGATGAATCCAAAACTTCTATAAGCCTGTGCCGAGATAGCTCAATATTATCCTCGCCTGGCTCATTTTCCAAGCTGGCCAAAGCAAGCAGGTCATCAACCAGGCTGTTCAGACGTTCGGAATGCCTGATAATCATACCCAAAAATCTTTTGCTATCTTCCGCTTTTTCTATATTTGTCTCAAGCAATGTTTCCGCCGAACCCAGGATGGCCGTAATCGGAGTTTTCAATTCATGAGAAACATTGGCGACAAAATCGCGGCGAATATTTTCCAGCTTTTTTAATTTTGTAATATCATTAAAGACCAATACCATTCCAATGCGGTTATCAGCAACATCGGTCAGTGACGTTCCATGAGCCTGCAGATACTTTTCACTCTTCCCAAGAAGCTTCATTTCTTTCTCAACAGTAGTTTTGCTTGCCGATGTTTCATCAACCAAACGATGCAAATCGGTTATTCTCAGAGTTTCATAAATAGGTCTGCCAATAACATCATCTGGGTTGGCGTCGAAAAATGTCGCAGCCGCTTTATTTATGGTCACTATGTTTTGTTTTGCATCGAGGGCCAGAATCCCTTCGGTCATACTGGACAATATCGCTTCCCGTTCATTGCGTTGTTCGACAATCGTCCGTATCCGTAAATTAAGCTCTTTAGCCATACGATTCATAGATTCAACCAGCGATGCTATTTCATTGACATTTGACGGATGCAGTTTATAGTCTAATTCCCCATTGGCAAATTTTTCGGCCCCTTTTTGCAATTCACCCAATGGATTTGTGATACGCTTGAAAACAATAAAACTTATAAGTGTGGCAAGAAGGATAATTACCAAACCTCCAATTGCAACTCCCTGATAAAACTCGTTGAGAGTTTCTTCAATACCTGATACCGGGAGCGACGTTCTAATCACACCCTCAATTCTGCCATGGATCTTAACCGGAAGGGCGACATATTTCATATTTTTCTGAAGAGTGTTACTAAACCGAGTGGCAAATCCAGTAGTACCTTCATATGCGATTACAATCTCAGACCGGGCACCATGGTTTTCCATGAGCAATGGATTTTTTTCAGAATCGCCAAGAACATTGCCACCGGTATCAATGACCGTGATTCTGGTATCTGTCAAACGGCCATATTCTTTACAAAGACTGTCGATTTTAACAATATCTCGGGCGCCAATTAAATCTCTAAGTTGCACTTCCACAAGGCTGGCACGATCTTCCAGGGTTCGACTGATCTCATTAATATGGATGTTCCGCATTTCGTAAGAGACATAGATCGCCGTCAATATCAGAGAGATAATGATGATAACAAAAAGGTATGGATATAAATGCCAAAAGAGTTTGCGCCGTTTCATATATTCTCCCGCATGCGGTAACCGACCCCTCGAACGGTTTCGACATATTTGCCAAACTCGCCCAATTTTTTTCTTAGATTCGTGATTTGTACGTCAATAGCACGGTCAGTAATTACATGATGCCCCTCTCTCAATTCATCAATCAATTGAGCTCTGCTATATACCCACCCGGGACGATTGGCCAGAATTATCAAAATTTGAAATTCGGTAAGAGTTAAACCAACTGATTTTTTATTGAGTAATACTTCGTGGCGGCCTACATCAATAATTAAATCGCCCAATTTAATAACTTTGGAATCAGT
Organism: Candidatus Zixiibacteriota bacterium; assembly: GCA_030591405.1. Lineage (GTDB taxonomy): Bacteria > Zixibacteria > MSB-5A5 > GN15 > PGXB01 > JAAERC01. Next base: position 4,177 of record JAUVBC010000009.1, on the reverse strand, counting down.
ATCTTTAGATTGTTCACCTCGGCGAAGAATAGTGCGAATTCGAGCGATTAATACCCGAGGGCTAAACGGTTTGGTGATATAATCATCGGCACCCAATTCCAGACCGGTAATAATATCAACATCTTCATTTTTGGCTGATAACATCACAATTGGAATATGAGTTGTCTTATCATTAGCTTTTAATTCTCGACAAACATCAAGACCATTCATTATTGGAAGCATAATATCAAGAAGAATTAAATCTGGCTTGGTCGAGATCGCTTTTTCCAGACCTTCATCTCCGGTAAATGCCGAGAGTAATTCATAACCTTCTTGCTTTAAATTGTAAACGATTAGTTCATGAATGTCTTTTTCGTCTTCGACAATTAATATTTTTTTCACGATTACCTGACTATCTAATTTGTAATCGGAATATATATTTCAATTTTATCTTTGTCACGCTAATTTTATTGTGACAATTTTTATCATTTGATATTTTACGCAAGTCAGATTGATTATCTGGCTTGTATTTTTATAGAATCATCACCGATGAATTTAAGGATACTAAAAAGATTGTTCTGCTAAAATAAGTCAAATACAAATTGCATATTTAAACCCGGAGAGGACGATTTCTCCGGGTTTTTTTATTTTGGTTGTTGCCTTAATTAATTGGAGCCTTATTCCAATGATAGACTAAAAACCAGCTCCCACCAATAGATAGGATATCTCTGCCATGGGATTAACTATCAACGAAAATGTCAATGGCAATGAAAAACTATCTGATACTTTTATCTCACGACCGGCATTGATACCGATATTAATCGCGTTGAATGTTTCTGTACCATAATAATCGGGGTTATCCTTACTGCCCCCGGCGAAGCCAAAGAAAAATCCAAGTTCGGTTTCGCCAACATTGACCGGATAATCTAGCTGGAAATAAGTATTGCTTCCGGCGTCGTTATAAACATTCATATATCCTGATATTGTTACCGGGAATGATTTGGGGCCTGTGCATGACAGACCCAATTCTATCGTATGGGCGCCTGATCCATCAATATTATCATGATTATTGAAGTTAAATAATTTCGCCTCTCCATTCGGGAAATAATAATCGGTTGCAAGCAGTGAAAAAGATGGACCATTTTCCAACTCCAGCGTATAGCTGAACCAGAAATCTATCTCATCGGATTCGGGGTTTTGATTTGATAAAGTATAGGCTCCCCAGGCGCCAATTTCAAATCCACTAAATACAAGAGACATGGATGGTTGAATTGAAGGCGTCATAGCTATATCAAGACCACGCCAGACATACCTGTTATATAAATCAACTCCGGTGTTTACCTCAAATTTATCCTGAGCTAATGCAGTCCCCATATATCCGATCACCATGATTAACAGAATAATTCCATAAATTAATTCTCTCATTTTAATACCTCTTTTTCTAATTAGCCAATATAGGCACTTTCACCATGCAATGATTCATCAAGAGTCGTTTCCTCATCTTCGGATGTTTTAACAGTTGTTATTTTATTGATAATCCAAAGCATACCATAGGTAAAACCGAATGCATATATCGATGAAACCAGAATGGCGACCAATTCTTTAACAAAAAAGTCAGCTCCACCGAAGAAAAGGCCGTTAGCACCGGAAGGGTTAACAGCCGTACTTCCCAACAGGCCCAGCATGATAATTCCCAAGGCTCCACCAACACCATGAACTCCCCAGACATCAAGAGCATCGTCCCAATGAAGTTTGTTTTTCAGACTTACCGCACCGTAGCAAATAATACCGGCGCTAATTCCGATTAATGCTGCAGAAGAAGTCGAAACATAAGCGGCGGCTGGAGTAATCGTAGCCAGACCGGCAACGGTACCTGTTAACAAGCCAACAAATTTCGGTTTTTTTGTCAATATCCATTCCAGCGACAACCATGAAATTGCGGCAAATGATGCAGCAATGTCGGTATTTACAAATGCCAAAACGGTTATAGAATCAACCTGCAATTCACTTCCGGCATTAAAACCGTACCAACCGAACCAAAGCAGACCGGTACCGAGTGCTACAAGCGGGATACTATGTGGACCTTTTTCAGCCACTCGTCGTCGACCAACAAATAAAACTGATGCCAGAGCTGCCATACCGGCAATATTATGAACTGCTATTCCACCAGCAAAATCAAGAACACCCCATTCGGCTAATATACCGCCACCCCAGATCATATGTACAAACGGGAAATAGACAAACAGAAGCCACGCGACAAGAAATATCAGGTAAGCGGGAAAGCGAACACGATTTGAAAAAGCACCAGTTATAAGGGCTGGTGTTATAATCGCAAACATCATTTGATATGCAAAAAAGACAAGCATTGGAATCTGTCCGTCTCCAAATGGTGTCGTTATATCAACCCCATTTAAAAATGCCATATCAAGATTTCCGATAATTCCACCTTCCCCACCACTGAAACAAAGTGAAAATCCGACGGCATACCAAAGAATGGTCGTAACTCCCATGGATACAAAACTTTGAATCATAATCGAAAGCACATTTTTGCGTCCGACTAAACCACCATAGAAAAATGCCAGTCCGGGGGTCATTAACATAACCAAACTGGTTGCAACAAGCATAAATCCAGTGTTGCCAGTGTCAAACATATTGTTCCTCCTAGTTAGAGTTTTTCAATAACAATATGTTATATGACAGTCAATAATAATATAGGGTTTTCCCTGATTCTTGAATTCGAAATACCTTACCGGTCGTATATACCGGGCAAATCAAAAAAGGTAGTGTTTTGGAAGTTATTCGAGTTGAGTGATTCCTTCTCGAATGGCATACTTAGTAAGTTCAGCAATACTATGTAACTCAAGTTTATCCATAATTTGCTTACGATGGCTCTCAATCGTTTTTACACTGATATTTAAAATACCTGCCGCATCTTTGGTCGACTTACCCTCAGCGAGCAGTTGAAGAACTTCTCTTTCTCTTAAGCTGAGCGGTGAATAAGGTAAATTATCACCTTCTCTGACCCACTTTATATATTCATGTAAAACCGTTTCACGAACCGATTGACTAAAGAAGATCTCGCCTTTTTGAACATCTTCAATAGCCTTGATAACTTCATTGGCCGCTGATTCTTTGAGAATATATCCACGCGCTCCGATTCGGAGAGATTCGCGAATATATCTTCTGTCAGCATGCATTGAAAGCATAATGATTTTTGTATGAGGCAATTCCCTGAGTATTTTCTTTGCCGCATCCAGTCCATTTAATCGTGGCATGGATATATCAAGAAGAATAATATCTGGTCGATGTTTGGTTGCTAGCTCAATCGCTTCCAGACCATTCTTGGCAACGCCTATTACCTCTAAATTTTTTACCCTTTCCAAAAGTGGACGCAGTCCATCAATCAATAATTTGTGATCATCGGCTAATAAAATCTTAATCATTAATGGTTTCATCACTAGTTTTATAAGGAGCCATTAAAGAGACTTCGGCTCCTTGGCCGGGTGTTGATTTGATTAATAAATTTCCTCCAACATAGGATAATCTTTCACGAATACTAAATAACCCAAAGCAGCAATTACTTGATTGATCACCCTCAAATACTTTCGGGTCAAATCCACAACCATCATCACTAATAACAATCTCGAAATTGCTTTTGCCCCAAATAGAGTGAATCGTGGCTTTCTTGGCACTGGCATGTTTGACGACATTATTAATTAATTCCTGAATCGCCTTGAATATGAACACTTTTATATCTTCGGCTATTTCAGATGACACCCCTGTTTCAGTATACAATACTCTTAGTTTATATCTTTTAAATGCCCTTTCTGCCAACCATTCAATTGCTGCCGATAAACCAAGTTCGTAAAGCACCGGAGGGCTGATTTCTACGGTGAGATTGCGAGTATATTGAATAGTTTGTTCAAGAATAGAAAGAATTTCCGAGAAATCTTTTTCCATTCCAGAAAATATTGCATTCCCCTGCAAACCAGTAACTTTCTGAGAAACATATGCCAAAGCCTGTCCTATATGATCATGAAGATCGGAAGCTATTTCTCTGCGCTCACGCGCCTCGGCAAGCGACAATTCTGAGGCAAGTCGACGAAGCCGTTTTTGAGAAGTTTTAATGCCGCGGTCAGGATTGTATTTTTTGCTCTTATTGTTTGCTTGCGGCATGTTTGTTTTATCTGCGCCTTTT
>JAUVBC010000330.1 GCA_030591405.1 Candidatus Zixiibacteriota bacterium | reverse complement strand
GTTTGGCCGATTTAAATTAGAAGAAACATTAAAAGCAACGCTTGATTTTTGGAGACAATAGTAATTAGAGAACTCTTAAATAAATTGAGAAAAATATGCTTGATAATCTTTTAAAGAAAATAAAAAATCGAAAAGCCACAGTAGGTATTATCGGTTTGGGTTATGTCGGTTTACCTCTGGCGGTGGAATATGCTGAAGAAGGTTTTTCGGTCATTGGACTTGACGTTGCCAAAGATAAGGTAGCAATGGTAAATTCGGCCAAATCATACATCGATGATATTCCCGATGCACGGTTAACCGGATTGGTGAAATCTGGAAAGCTTAAAGCTACCTTTGATCCGACTTTGATAAAAAAGATGGATACTATATCTATCTGTGTCCCGACCCCTCTGTCCAAAACCAAAGACCCCGATATCAGTTATATTTTAGCGGCGGTTGAATGGATAAAAAAATACCTCAAAAAAGAGATGCTGATTATTCTTGAATCGACAACTTATCCGGGAACCACCGAAGATATGATTTTGCCTCTGCTTGAGAGTTCCGGACTAAAAGTTGGCCGTGATTTTTATCTCGCCTTTTCACCCGAAAGAGTCGATCCGGGTAACCCGGTTTTTGCCACCAAAAATACTCCGCGTGTTGTTGGCGGGATTACCCCGCAATGCACCAAAGCGGCCAAACTTTTCTACGAGCAGGCGATTGAAAATGTCGTCCCAATGTCATCGACCAAAGCGGCCGAGATGGTGAAACTTCTGGAAAATACTTTCCGGGCGGTGAATATCGGATTGGTAAACGAAGTTGCTCTGATGTGTGATCGTTTGAAAATCAATGTTTGGGAAATCATTGACGCTGCCGCCAGTAAGCCGTTTGGGTTTATGCCATTTTACCCCGGCCCCGGTCTTGGTGGACATTGTATTCCGATCGACCCGCATTATTTGTCCTGGAAGCTGAAAAGTCTGAACTACTATGCCCGGTTTATTGAACTGGCTGGTGATATCAATTCAAGAATGCCGGAGTATGTCGTGGAAAGAATCAGACGGACACTCAATGAGCAAAGTAAATCTGTCAAAAAATCAAAAATTCTGGTTCTGGGCGTTACCTATAAAAAGGATATTATTGATACCCGCGAATCCCCGGCTCTTGATGTTATTAAGCTGTTGAACGAAGAGGGAGCACGAGTATATTTCAATGATCCGCAGGTTAAGGAAATAAAACTGGATAGCCTGCATTTGAAATCTTCCAAATTAACCAAAGCTGGGCTTCAAAGCGCCGATTTAGTGGTGATCCTGACAGATCATTCCGATTATGATTATCAAAAAATTGTGGATAATGCAAAATTGGTGTTTGACACCAGAAACGCTACCAAAAATATTGCCACTCATAGAAAAAAGATTGTCCTTTTATAGTCTTTCGTAAATCGCTAAACAATAGTCCTGCAATTTGTTAACGGCATTGATTGGTTGTGCTGTTATACTATGATATCAAAGAAATTCGGCCAATCTGCCGATAATACTGTAATGGAAGAATAGTTTTAATTGGCGGATTATTTTCGAATGACGGAAGAACCAAAAATAGCTGAAATATCCAAAACGCTGACTGAACTTCTGAAAGTTATTAAAGTTGTGTCAGTTTATCCGGCGGGCAATCCGCTGCCTGTAAAACTGCGCGAGTCATTCAGCGAACGGTTTGCGATGCTGATTCAGGACCTCGGTACTTTGAACTTTGATATTGGACGACACAAAATTCATTATCAGGGTGAAGTTGTTTATGAAGATCGTTCCAATGATGAAGCTTTAGCGGAAATATTCTATAAAGCAGGTCTTACTGAGATAACTTTTTCTCCCTCTTTTCAGTATGATGAGTGTAATCAATTTTTCAAAGTAATGAAAGCATTTGTTAATCGTGAACCGGGTGCCGATGATCTGGTTGCCCTGTTCTGGCAGGAGGAAATCCCGGGATTTACCTATGCGACAGTTGAGGATGTTTGTCTTGGTGAATATGACGGCGAATTTTCGGTTCGGACCGGTGATGATAAAGAGGATTCGTTTATCAAACGAGGTGGAGGTATCGTTGTTAGCGGCGATGGCTATAGCGATAGCGGTGATGAACCAAATGATGAATCGGGGGCTATACAATATAGCAAAATATTTCTTGATGATGATGAATTGGAAGATGCTACATCCAAAGGTGTTGTTGGCAAAGCAGGAGATCAACAGGCAGGCAATTTTAGTGATGAAATACCAATGCCAGCCGGTTCGGTTCCTGGCGTTGGGGGACTTCCAATGCCTGGGATGTTGGCTGATCAAAAGATGGGGCTAACCGGTATTCCGACCCAGGAACCTGCTAAAATACCTGATACGGTCCAGATATTAAATGAAGCATTTACTCTGTCCGAATCAGACATGGCCAGAATAGAAGAGATTTTGAAAGATGATGCTGAATTTGATCCTTTTGAGTCAACCTGTCGATTGATCAAGGAGCTGCTCTGGAGTCAGACCGAATATAGTGAGTTTGCGGAAGTTGTTACGGTCCTGGAAAAGACGCAGACGGAATTTATTCGATTTGGAAATTTAAGAGCGGCGGCGACACTCTTTAATTATCTGGATGAGATCAAAAAAAATCTTGATAAAAATAGATCGCGCTGGAAAGATAGAATTCATGATGCCTTGATTTTTGCCGGCGGAAAAGAGACACTATCAACCCTGGCGAAATCACTAAACAATAATTCAGATATAAGCTCTGATTCCTTATTTACATATTTGAATATTTTCGGTTGGGAGGCGCTCTCGGCGATTGTTGATCTTCTGGGTGAGTTGGAATTCAGGGCACATCGGGAAGCGCTATGCGAATACTTGGTGAAAGCTGGCAAAGAGCATGTCGACATTATATCTCGCGGCGTGTTTGACCGGCGCTGGTTTGTGGTCAGAAATTCGGTTGCGGTGTTAGCTCGTATTGGAGGCGATAAATCTTTTAACTACCTGGAAAAGGC
>JAUVBC010000054.1 GCA_030591405.1 Candidatus Zixiibacteriota bacterium | reverse complement strand
GTAATATTTGGTATCATTCGGTACACAATATGATTCACCAACCGGCCATAATCCCGAATTATCTCCTTAAAGGCATCGGTTTCGCCGGCTAATATCCTCTCTATTAAGGACTTATCATCCTTCTGGTCTTCCTTGCTTTTTTGCAGCTTTTTACTATCCACATCATTCTCTATTATATAGGACTGCGACAGACAAAAAATGTTGCTCTTTTTTTTATTAAAATCCTGCAACATTTTTTTATAATAAGCTGTCTATTTTTATGAAGGTAAAAAATGATAACAAGAAATAACAGTAAAATTAATAAAAGGAGGTCTTATGAGTGCAATTGAAACATTAGTGGAATTTGCACCGGTATTTGTCGTTTTTCCGGTAATGGCTTATATCATCAAGATGGCGCTCAATCATTCTACCCGTAAGCATTTGATTGAAAAGGGACTGGTAGGTGATGAAGCCGCCAAACTGTTTAAAACAGATTCCGAGACTTTTCTGCCATCCTCACTAAAATGGGGATTGGTCCTGACCTTTGTCGGCGTTGTCATAGTAATTTTGCAAATTCTACCGACCTATGTAAGCTCTGAGGTTTACTTTGGAGTGATGTTGATTGCGGCGGGAGCGGCGATGCTGATTTATTACGGTCTTGCCTCAATGAAAGCAAAAGAAGAAGAGAAAAAGAAGATTGAATAAATAATTATTTGATTTTTTGTCAATTTTTCGGGGCAGGTTCAAAAGACCTGCCCTTTTTTAATATCTATTTTTCTTCATATTTCTTAAATTTTTAATACTTTGTACTGAGTAATAATGAAAGAGATAATAGACAAATATCACGGACCGATTATCTGGACGCTTTTGATTTTTCAACTGCTTCTTTTTGTCATCAATATTCCCGGACTTTATGTTGATTTCGACGATACCTGGCTCGGTGAGCAGGCGATTATGTTCGCCAGAGATGGAATCGTCAGCTCCGAGATGTTTCAGGATTATCTTCGGTATAATGAACGAATACTGGTTTATCACAAAGCCTTTATCTGGAGTGGCGGATTATTTATTAAGCTGTTTGGTTTGTCTCTTTATAGTTTGCGTCTGGTTTCGATTCTTTTTGGGCTAATACTCGGTGGATTGATTTATCTGTTCTGCAAAAAATATTATAATAGTACAATTTTCAGACTGACTATTATGATTCTTCTCGCCTGTCCATTGATATTTCGTTATGCCGCACTGTATCGACCAGAGGTGATGCTGACGACTTTTGGGTTTGGCAGTTTTTTCCTGCTCTATGAATATATAAAAAGAAATCAAACAATATTTTTGATACTATCGGCGATAGTTGCCGGTCTGTCGGTGCTGGTGCACCTTAATGGTCTCATATTCATCGGTGCCGGAGTTGCACTGCTACTATTTAATAAACGCTGGAGCGGATTTGTTACATTTTCGACCTTATCAGTATTAATTGCATCGCTCTATTTTTATGAGGCACTCGGCAATATGGAACTGTTTCGATTACAATTTGTCGGTGATCCCAGTAATGCCGGCAGCAATCTTCAATGGTATATGCCATTCAAAAATCTAATTAGCGAGCATCAACGGCTGTTTCGCAGACCGGAGATATATGGAATAACTATTTTGTTTCTCTTGTCGGCTTTCTACCAGATCAAAAGTAAGACATTAAAAAGCAGATCGATTCTTGTGTATGCTTTTTCGCTAATAGTTTTATTAGGTATTATCAGCCAGAATAAAACTACCAAGTTTTATGGAATAATGCTTTTCCCTTATTTTGCATTGATAACAGCGCAGAATATATATCTGCTGCTGACCGAATCGGATCGGCTAAAAAGTTATCTTCAAAAACTGTTTATTGTGATGCTCGCCCTTGTTATTGGTTTTAGTCTGTTTTTTAGCTTTCAAATAATACTAACTGAGAAAGAAGACTGGGTTTCTCGACATCGGGCGGTCGCTTCTCATATGAAGCAGAATAGCCGGGTAATAGTGCCGATGAATTTTATTTTTAATGAAATCGACAACTATGAAATTGTGGCACTTAATCTGGCCCGGATGATAATATCTAATCGCGGCGGAGAATTTGATAAAGAAACAGTGTGCAATATGGCCGATGAGTTCAACACCGAATATATTGTTATCGATGAAAAATATCGGAAACTTATAGATTGTCAACCGGGTGATACCACCTGCCTTGAACACAATCAGTTCAAATACCAAGGTTCGGAATATGAGTTTGATATTTATAAACGGGACACAACTTTAATAGAATAATTATCGATTAAATAATAATGAAAGAAGTAATACTTAAATATCATAGCGCGATTATCTGGTCGCTTCTAATTTTTCAGCTGCTTCTGTTTGTTATCAATATTCCCGGACTCAAGATAGATATTGATGAACCGTGGTTCGGTGAGCAGGCATATTATCTGGCTGAAAATGGAATTGTTAAATCAGAGATGTTTCGGGATTTTCTCAGATACGACGAAAGAATTTTGGTTTATCACAAAGTTTTCATTTGGGCAGGAGCACTTACAATCAAATCTCTCGGTTTCAATCTTTACAGCCTGCGACTGATATCACTTCTCTCAGGTATTCTCCTGGCCGGTCTGTTATACGGTTTCTGCAAGAAGTATTATAATATTACCGTTTTCAGGATAACATTATTGATTCTATTATTTTGCCCGCTTATATTTAGAAATACGATTATATACCGTCCGGAAATAATGATCTGTGCTTTTGGTTTTTTGAGTTTCTTTTTTCTCTATGAGTTCATGCAAAACAAAAGATTACTTTTCTTGATCTTATCGGCTGCTACTGCAGGGTTTACTCTGTTAATACATCTGAATGGTATTATTTTTATCGGAGCCGGAGCAATTCTTCTTTTATCTGAAAAAAGATGGGGACATTTTGCTATTTATTCTGCGATAGCGACAATAGTTGCTTCGTTATATTTCTATGAAGCTCTTGGCAATATGGAGCTATTCAGTTTGCAGTTTACTCAGGATCCAAGTAATGCTGGCGGCAATATCGAATGGTATATGCCGTTCAAGAATCTGATTAATGAACATAAGCGGCTGTTTCGCAAACCGGAAATTATCGGAATCACTATTCTGTTTTTGCTCTCTGCTTTTTACTGGATCAAAAACAGTTTCAAAGAAAAAAGACATATACTTATCTATACTTTTTGTCTGATAATACTTTTGGGGGCGATAAATCATAACAAGACGACCAAATATGCTATTTTGCTACTCCCTTATTTTTCGCTGATAATAGCTGAATATATTCATATACAAATTACTCATCGAGAAAAGACAAAAAGTTTTTTACAAAAGATATTTCTTTTTTTGCTCTGCCTGACAGTATCGTTTGGTATTTATACATCCGGCAAATCAATACTGTTTGACAAAGGCAATATGGTGCGCGATCATCATGCTGTTGTTTCGTCTATTCCAATAGGCAGCAAACTGCTCGCTCCAATACGATTCAGTTTCAACGAAATTGGGAACTATGATATTTTCGGCTTACTTCCGGCGAAAATTATTTTAGATAATAGAGGTGAAGATTTCAACGCCGAAAATGTTTGCCAAATAGCGGCCGAATATGAAGTTGAATATATAATTATCGATGACGAATATCGGCAACAATTGGGTTGTACACTAAATGATACTACCTGCCTTGAGTACGAGCAGTACAAGTATTTTAAAAGTCAGAAGAAGTTTGATATATATAAGCGGGCAAGCCTATTAATAGAATAAGTCAGGAGCGCACGGCTCAACATTGACATTATTCGTATAAATTCATCAACCCACAGCAAGCTGTGGGGCACCAATACAAGAGTACAGGCGATGCCTATTGCAAATCAAATCGTTTCAGATACCACTGACCATATTTTTTGACAACTATAATCTCAACCGGACGGCCAAGAGAGCCGGTGTCACCAGTGAGGCTGGCGTTGCCAGTGCCGGAGACTATAGTACATTTTACAAAACCGATATCTTTGGTATATGAGAACTCCCGCCCGCCGAATTTAAGAAAACTGCTGGTGTCAATATCAAGACCGGTATCACCGGGGCCATAAATATCAGATAATATTTTTGTGGAGTGGTAACCTTCATCGTACGCCTCGGCTATTATCAATGAATCAATTCCAGCAGCGTTTTTCTCCCGAACCGCCTGTTCGAATTTAGCCAAAAGATTTTTAATCAATGGGATTTCATCGCGAGGAGGATTTTTCTCCGCGCATGAAATTAGTAACAACAGACCGGCTATAATTATAGAAAGCTTTACTAAACTTTTCATCAATTTTCTGTCTTTTGCAATCGATAGATTAATATATCATCTTTTTCAATCACATGACTGTCTACCAATTTCTTCATCAGTTTGGTCACCACCAGATCCCAGCACCAGTACCGGGCACCTTTATAATTGGTGTCATAATAAGAACCTGCAAAATTTTTGGCCATCTCTACTTTTAAATTTTCAAGATGTTCTATCGTACCATCCATCATAAACGACAATGGCTCTCTGACATTATCCTCATTATATAAGTACACTTTGTCCCTGTTTTTTCTATCAAATCCGAGGCGAACCGGTCTTTTTTTCTCGGCCAGTTCCCGATAATTGTAGGGACAAATGAAATTGTGCCGACCAAGACCGCAGTAGATAGCATCATTTTTGGGATCCATTGATGCATAATAATAACTGTCGCCGACATAATTTTCGGCACCAATCATCATATACATAAAATCACCCATAAAGGCATTGCAGGGGTCGGAGCCCTCAAAGATATTAAACGGCTGGCCATTATTGACAAATTCCCGGCCGAGAAGGTCCCATAAAAACAATCCGAGCGTAACCGGAGATTTTTGATACAGAATAGTTCCGAGGTCAAGGGCATCATGCGGGTCATCCGACAACCTTCCCTCAGACACCAGCATGGCTAAAGTACTATCATAACCGGCAAAGTTTTTGGTTATGACTTTGTATAGATTATCAACGGTTTTATCAATTGATGGAATAATTGCCTCGGCTTGTTTCTTATTGATAGTCATAAAATTAATAGACGCTGTCACACCGTCACTGCTTACTAAACCGGCCTTTTGATACTCTTGCAGCATGGAATTCACAAATTCAATATTGGTTTGATAAAGATCGGCAATTTCATTAATCGTTTTTCCACCAATTATTAGGGTCAATAGAACCTGTGACAAATGATTACTAAAAAAGTCATTATCTTCGACAAATTTTGGGAATTTTATTTCATCACTGATGACACTTTTCAGTTCTTCAGATATTTTATATTCGACAGGAAATGATTTCGTAAAAAACCGCTGCGATTCCAATAACTGATCCAGCGTATCGATAACCTCATAAAAGGAAATATCTATTTGAATTTTTCCATAACCGGCCACAATATTAAACGGTAGCGTAAAATCATTATCCGACAACGGCTCTATAAAGTAAGCCGCCTTGGTGAAGGGAGCAACTTCATTTTCGTTGTCAAGAGTGATAACCTCCGATTTTAAGACCACAAATTTATAATCTTCCCCAGTATTGGATAATTTAATAGACGCGGTTTGAGCGCCCCAGTCTGTGGATGAAAGAGTGATATCATTAACTTTCAAATCTGATGCATACAAACCAGGCAAAAGAGAAAAGATGAAAAAGAAAATGCCGCAAATTATAATTTTTTGTTTCATTCCAAACTCCTTTTTTTGTGGCTAATATTTTCACCGGCCAGTTGTCCGCATGCGGCCGAAATATCAGTACCACGACTTTTTCTAACTGTCACTACTGGTGCCATACGATTCAAAACCGAGGCAAAATAATCAACCTGCTCATCGGTCGGTCGACTATAATCCAGACCGTCAACCGGATTATAAGCCAGGAGATTTATTTTGCAAGGGATACCTTTAATTTTTTCGGACAGTTGTTTGGCATCGGTTAGTGAATCATTAAACCCTTCAAAAAGAATATACTCAAAAGTTATCATTTTCTTTCTTTTACGCGCGAAATACCGGGCCGCTTCAAATAATTTATCCAGACCATATTTATTTGCCACCGGCATCAGCTTTTTTCTCTTTTCTTCAAAGGCAGAATTAAGAGATATCGCCAGATTGACTTTATATCCCGAATCTGCCAATGCAATTATTTGGGGAACAATACCAGATGTTGAGACCGTAATTTTTCTTGCCGGAATCGAGAGACCAAGTTCGGCGGTAATTATTTCTATCGTCGTAATTAAATTGTCATAATTAAGAAGCGGTTCCCCCATACCCATAAATACGATATTACCGATAGCATCATCGCCAAACAGATTTTTCACCGATAAAAGCTGACCAATCATCTCCCCCACCGACAGATCACGACCGAAACCGAGCTGGCCGGTGGCGCAGTATCTGCAGCCCAGAGCACATCCGGCCTGGCTGGAAACACATATTGTGCTCTTGCCGGCCTCAGGAATAACAACCGTTTCAATAAGTTTATTATCATCAAGTTGGAAAAGAAGTTTTTCGGTACCATCCCGTGATGTTTTCCTTTCGATTAGATTCAGATCTTCTATGATATATTTTTCATTTAATTTTTCTCTAAGCTGTAATGAGAGATTTGTCATCTTCCCAAAGTCATATTGTCCAATATTATATAACCATTTGAACAGTTGCCGGCCCTTAAACGGTTTATCACCGAGGTTTGTCACAATCTGCTCCAATTCGGCAAGTGAGCTTCCGAGAAGATTAATTTTAGCCATACTGTAAATTAAGGCAGAAATAATAATATTTCAATCGATTTATATAATGAGATTAAAAATGTTGTATAAAATTACCATAAAAAAAGACGGCAGAATTGTAGTCCTGCCGTCATAACAAAGATATAAACCGACCGGTTTTACTTCTTATCAAACGCTTTGGTCAGCTTATCAATCTTTTTATTGAGCTCGTCGATATCCTTCTGAGTGGCAAGTTTTAATTTACCAACCACATTGCCAACATCTTTCTGGAGATTTTTCTGAATGTTGCCGGTTTCCTTGACAATCTTCTCCTTCATTTTCTCCGTCGATTTTTCAGCCCGTTCAATCAGTTCCAGAACCGCCTCTTTGCGCTCCGATTTAGAGATATCGCCAGCTTTGATCAGCGAGTCGACTATCTCCTCGGCTTTCTTTTTGGTGATATTAAATATCCCAACCGAAGCCAGATAAGTGTTTCTTAAGATAGACATAGATATGCTACCTCCTTTATTTATGAGTTTGATTAAATTTTCCTTTGATCTCGTGTTATCTGTTTCATTTTTCAGATTTCCAATTAAAACCTGACCTAAAACAGCCAGCGTAATCTCTTCACCGGTTGATGAATCAATCACTTTAAAAGGATCGCCGCGTTTGATTATATGTCCCAGTTCGACGTGAGTAATATAGCTTTTCAGATCGGTATCATATAATCTGCGGTTCTTGTATCTTTTAATAATTTTCATGTTGCACCGCACCATATTTTATACAAAAAAATATAACTAATGTTTCGTAGAAAGCAAGATAATATTTAAAATTTCTAAAAGTCTTTCACAGGAAAACGGTTTTTTAATGAACATATCGCCACCGGCTTTAAACGAACGACCCATATCATCGTTACGATCTTTGCCGGTTAAGAAAACCACCGGTATGCTTGAAGTATCGCTATCGCTTTTCAAATCATTGCAAAGGCTATAACCATCAACATCCGGCATCATGATATCAAGCAGGATAACATCCGGCTTTAGCTGCTTGGCTAATCTCAACCCTTCAGTTGCAACATTGGAAACATGAACCTCATAGCCTGAATTAGATAGAAAAGCTTCAATAATTTCGGTGATCTGCGGTTCATCGTCAACGACGAGAACAACTCCTTGAGACATGTTTGGCAATTCAGTCATAAATATCCTAAAGCATTATGTTTGATAAATATATCGGCAGCATAAAAATAATATTAACAAAATTTAGCTCCAATTAAGTATATTTTGGGTGAGAAACCCCACTAACCTGTTGAATCAATGACTGCAAGCCAATTAATATCAATAAAACTCGGTGCGACGGTCATCAAACAGGTGATTATTCGGCATAACCTCTTTATTGTCAGCATCTTCGGGATTAATCTCGGCCTCGATAAAGCCGGTTTCCACATCACCCAGTTCCGCCAGTATTTTCCCCTGTGGCGAAATAATGCGTGATTTCCCGGTAAACTTAAGTGGTTGTCCGAAACGATCTTCCAGTCCAACCCGGTCGGACGTAACGGTAAAAACCATATTTTCCAGAGCGCGGGTGATCATGGCATCGGGACAGGTGGACAAAACCAGATTTGACGGATGACAGATGATCTGGGCGCCCAGCAAAGCGAGCTTGCGGGCCGATTCGGGATAACGCCAATCGAAGCAGATCATCATGCCGATTTTAGCATTTTTATATTCAAACACGAAAAAGCCGGTCTCACCAGGATTGAAAATTATTTTTTCGGTATCGAACAGATGCGTTTTCTGATACAGAAAGCTGTTGCCGCTCGAATCGACGGCCATTGCCGAATTAAACAGCTTCTCTCCTTTTCTCTCAGGGAAACCATAGATAATTAAGGCATCTTTTTGAGCCGCCAACTGTTGGATTCTTTCAAATGTTATTCCATTTCCAGCTTCGTCGGAGAGAGAGAGAGCCTCATCTCTATTTTTAAACTGGTAACCGGTGGCAAATAGCTCTGGCAGAACCAAAATATCAAAATCTTCATTTTTGATCGCCTCTGAAACATCTATTAGATTCTGCTTTATTTCGCCAAAAACCGGGCTGTTTTGATAAAGCGCTATTTTCATTTTATCTCCTCAATATAATAGATCTCACAATATACAACTATTTACACAAAAATAATTGCAAGCGCCAGATGTTAAATCTATATTGTTTGATTATGACGGATAAACAATCAACAGAGAAAATTATTGCGACCAACCGCAAGGCTTTTCGCGACTACGAAATTTTTGATAAAAAGGAAGCCGGAATTGAACTTCTGGGGACCGAAGTCAAATCGATGCGGGGTGGCAAAATAAATATATCCGACAGTTACGCTGTCATTGAAAACGGTCAGGTATATCTGGTCAACCTGCACATCTCTCCCTATACCTTCTCAGGCGATGATAGTCATGACCCCTACCGCCGCCGCCGCTTGCTTTTGCATAAACGGGAGATCAGGAAACTGTTTAGCGCGATCCATGAAAAAGGTTACACGCTGATACCACTTCGATTTTATTTTAAGGGGCCATACATAAAGGTTGAACTGGGAACAGCCCGCGGGCGTAAAAAGTATGATAAGCGGGAGATAATTGCCAAGAAAGAAGCTCAACGAACAATCGAGCGAGCCAAAAAACAGGATAGAAGATAAGATAATGAAAAGAGTTTCAATAATTTTTTCGGTAATACTACTTACTATTTTATTATCTGCTTTTTCATATGGTTCCGAGATATCGGTGCAGCTTTCGGGGACTATCGAAAAAATTGATTCATACGATGACGGGCGTCTTACCTATTTTTCCCTATCCGCATTGGCTTCGATTCTTGGGGAGCGGATTTCATGGGAGCAAGTCGGCTTGTCTGCAAAATATATTTCCGATGAATACACGATGACCTTCTTCATGAATTCGCCATACATTAAAATAAATGACTCGATTAAAAATTTGATTTACCCGGTTCAATTAAAAAAAGGGAACCTGTTTTTGCCGATAAAAACTTTCCTGCCGATCTTTGATCTGATTCATCCGGACCGGGTCACCTGGGACAAGGATCGCAAACTTATCAGAATCGACTCCGAATTTTATAATGTTACCGATCTCGCTTTTGCACCCAAGGCGAATGGGTTACTGATTGAACTTTTTGTCAATGAGCCAAAAGAGTATGAGATTAATATCACCGAGGGTAACTGGCTCAATATCAGTATTCTGGGCGGTAAAGTGAATCGTCGGCAGGAGCTGTCACGGATGGACAGAAAATATCTTCGTAACATC
>JAUVBC010000215.1 GCA_030591405.1 Candidatus Zixiibacteriota bacterium | reverse complement strand
GATTTGTTCGACTCTACATGATCGGACGAAATCAGATCTTCAGGAGGAGAGATGAGATATAACGTAGACGACAGACAGCAGGCAGTCAGGGACCGCGCCAAAAAATTCGCGGAAAAAGAAATCGTTCCGGTTTTTCAGGAACATGATCGCCGGGAAGAACAATTTCCAAAAGAATATTATCAGAAATTAGCCAAGGCCGGTTTGGTCGGCTTTGTGATGCCGAAAGAGTATGGCGGCGGCGGTTATTCCAACATTGAATATATCACCTTGATCGAAGAGCTGGCCTATTATGACCCGCCGACCTCGCTTCTCGCGGCGGTTCCTGAACTGGCCACGTTCCCGATTTTTGCTTTCGGGACCGAAGAGCAGAAGAAAAAATATGTCCCGAAATGCGCCAGTGGTGAATTGATTCCCGCGTTTGCACTAACCGAACGTAATGCCGGCTCCGATGCTGCCAATCAGGAAACGGTCGCACTAATTGACGGTGACGATTTTGTTATCAATGGCGAAAAGTTTTTTATTATGCATGGTGATGTCTGCGATATCGCGGTTCTGTTCTGCAGAATCGGCGAATTAGGAGAAGGACGGCCAAAAGTTTCTGCGATTATTGTTGAAGCCGATCGTCCCGGATTCCAGGGCTTTACCCTCAAGCATAAAATGGGTATGCGTGCTGCTACAACCGGCCGGATCGAGTTTAAAGATTATCGCATTCCGGTTACCCAGCAGCTTGGCGAAACCGGTAAAGGATTCCGTTATGCGATGTCCACCCTTGACGGTGCCAGAGTTGGTGTTGCTGCGCAGGGTCTTGGTATTGCGCAGCGGGCGCTTGATGAATCAATCAAATATGCCAAATCGCGTGTCCAGTTCGGTTCGCCGATTGCCAAACTTCAGGCGATTCAATGGATGATCGCTGATATGTCATGTCGCGTGGAAGCGGCTCGGTTATTGACTTACAAGTCGGCACAGTTGCAGGATAAGGGCGAGCGTTTCTCAACCGAGGCAGCTCAGGCAAAATTATATGCCACCGAAGCAGCCGGGTTCTGTGTTGACAAAGCGATGCAGATTCATGGCGGTTATGGTTATATCGGTGAGTTCTCGATTATTGAGAAACTGTACCGTGACCAGAGAGTTACCGAAATCTATGAAGGCACCTCCGAGGTCCAGCGCCTCGTTATTGCCGGCAGTTATCTCAGGTAAGTATGAAATTTGGATCATTTGAAATAATACCTTTCGTCGAGCAGAAATTTCGGCTCGACGGAGGGTCAATGTTTGGAGTTATTCCGAAAAAAATCTGGGGCAGGATGATCTCATCGGATGATAATAATTTGATTCCGATGGTGGCCAATCTGTTTTTGTTAAAAGCAGACGGGAAAAATATTTTGTTTGATACCGGTCTCGGCGATGTTATCTCCGAAAAAGAGCGGAAAATTTATGCCGCCACCGGTGAGACAAATATTGAAGGCGGTTTAAAAAAGCTTGGTATTGCACCAGAAAATATTGATTATGTATTCTTGTCGCATCTGCATACTGACCATTCCGGCGGTGCGGTGGTTGAAACCGGAAATGGCTTAAAACCACGCTTTCCAAACGCGACACATATTGTCCAGAGAGATGAGTGGGAGGATGCTATCAATCCGGATGAAAGAACCGCCGCAGTTTATATTCCTGAACGATTAAGAGTTCTGGAGTCGGCCGGGTTACTTGAATTGATTGATGGCGACAAAGAACTTTTGCCCGGTATCAAGGCGGTCAAAACCGGCGGACATACTCGTGGACATCAGGCTTTTGAGGCGACCTCTGATGGCACCACTGCTATTTATTATGCCGATATTGTACCATCGGAGCATCATATCAGGGTTCCGTTTGTACCATCGACCGATCTTTTTCCGATGGATACGATGAAAGTCAAAAGGGAATTGTTAAAAAGATTGCTTAGCGAAAATATTGTTATCGCATTTGATCATGATATTGAAATTGGTCTGGGGCGGGTTCGTGCGGAAGGTCATAAAACTATTGTAGATAAGGTCGAATAACTTCCGCCCATAAAATATTAAAATTATATAAGTCTGGCAAATTATGTCACTCGAAGAAAAATTAAAGAAACTCGAAGAGATGCGCCAGGAGGCGCGTCTGGGCGGTGGTGTCGATCGAATCGAGTCACAGCATAAGAAGGGCAAACTAACCGCACGGGAACGAATCGAATTACTTCTTGATAAAGGCTCATTCGAGGAGTTCGATATGTTTGTCACCCATCGCTCTCAGGCATTTGGACTGGGGAATAAAAAGTTTCTTGGCGATGGTGTTGTGACCGGCAATGGTACAATCGATGGCCGTCAGGTCTTTATATTTTCGCAGGATTTTACCGTTTTTGGCGGATCATTGTCTGAGGCACATGCCGAAAAAATATGCAAGATCATGGAGATGGCGATGAAAGTCGGAGCGCCGGTGATTGGTCTCAACGATTCCGGTGGTGCAAGAATTCAAGAGGGCGTTGTTTCATTGGGGGGGTATGCCGACATTTTTCTGCTTAATACATTGGCGTCAGGAGTGGTTCCTCAGATATCGGTAATTCTTGGCCCCTGCGCCGGTGGTGCAGTTTACAGTCCGGCTATTACAGATTTTATTTTTATGGTCAAGAATACATCATACATGTTTGTCACCGGACCAAATGTCGTCAAAACGGTCACCAATGAAGTTGTGACTTCCGAAGAGCTTGGTGGTGCTATGACCCATGCTTCAAAATCGGGTGTTGCACATTTTGCCTGTGAAAATGAGGCTGAAACAATACATAAGGTCCGCAAACTATTCAGTTATATCCCACTGAATAATCTTGAAGATCCGCCGATGGTCGAATGCACCGATCCCCTGGATCGCGAGGAAGAAAAACTCAACAGCATTGTCCCGGAAGATTCAAATAAATCGTATGACATGAAAGAAGTGATTAACAATATCGTCGATGATGGCGATTTCTTTGAAGTGCATGAAGATTTTGCGATGAATATAATCGTCGGATTTGCCCGACTGGGCGGGCGTACTATAGGGATTATTGCCAATCAACCATCGGTTTTGGCTGGGTGTCTCGATATTAATTCATCAGTGAAAGGTGCGAGATTTATCAGGTTCTGCGATTCGTTTAATATTCCACTGTTGACCTTTGAAGATGTTCCGGGATTCCTGCCCGGCACCGATCAGGAGCATGGCGGTATCATCAAAAACGGTGCCAAACTTCTTTATGCCTACTGTGAAGCGACCGTTCCGAAGATAACTGTAATTACCCGCAAAGCGTATGGCGGTGCGTACGATGTTATGAATTCCAAGCATGTTCGCGGTGATATGAACTATGCCTGGCCATCTGCTGAGATCGCGGTGATGGGATCCAAAGGTGCGGCGGAAATTATTTTCAAAAAAGATATTACCAGCGCCAAGGACCCCAAGGCCGAACTTGATAAGAAAACCGAGGAGTTCCGCGAGCAGTTTGCCAATCCATTTAAGGCGGCGGCGCGTGGGTATGTTGACGATATTATCGAACCTAAAACAACCCGGGCTAGATTGATTCGCGCTTATCAGATGCTCGAGACAAAAAAAGACGAAAACCCTCCCAAGAAACATGGAAACATCCCGTTGTAAAATCTTATGGATAGAAAAATTAAAAAAGTATTAGTCGCTAACAGGGGGGAGATCGCTGTTCGGATTATTCGCGGTTGTGCCGATGCCGGAATAAAATCGGTGGGAATATATTCCGAATGCGACCGCACCGCTTATCATGCACGACTGGCCAATGAGGTGTACTATGTTGGCCCCTCACCGTCGATCGAAAGTTATTTAGTACAAGATAAAATTATTGAGATCGCCAAAAAATCAAAAGCCGATGCGATTCATCCCGGTTACGGTTTTCTGGCCGAGAACGCCGAATTCGCCAAACTTTGCGAATCCAGCGGATTTATATTTATCGGACCAAAATCGGAGACAATTGCATTATTAGGTGACAAACTTGAGGCCCGCCAAATGGCCATAAAGGCAAATTTACCACTTGTCCCGGGTGCCGAATTTGATAATTCTAATATCTCAGAGGTTGAATCTATCGCCGAAAAAATCGGTTATCCTGTCCTTATCAAGGCAGCCGCTGGCGGTGGCGGAAAAGGAATGCGGGTAGTCGAGGATAAGGCAAAACTCTCCGAATCAATTAAATCTGCAATTCGTGAAGCAACATCTGCTTTTGGTGATGGTCGTGTTTATCTTGAAAAGTATGTTATTAAACCGCGTCATGTCGAGATTCAAATTCTGGCCGATATGTACGGCAATGCCATCCATCTTGGTGAACGTGAATGCTCGATTCAGCGCCGTCATCAAAAAGTGATCGAAGAATCACCATGTCCGATCATGACCCCGGAACTGCTAAAAAAGATGGGTGAGGCGGCGGTTAATATTGTCAGAGAATCAAAATATGTCGGTGCCGGAACAGTCGAGTTCCTGGTTGATAAAGATCTCAATTTCTATTTCCTCGAAGTGAATACCCGGTTACAGGTGGAACACCCGGTGACTGAGATGGTGACCGGGATTGATATTGTCCGCGAGCAGTTCCGTATCGCCGAAGGTAAAAAATTATCGTTCAAACAGGACGATGTTAAACAAAACGGCCATGCT
>JAUVBC010000192.1 GCA_030591405.1 Candidatus Zixiibacteriota bacterium | reverse complement strand
TATTCGCCTTAACCGCAGACGGTTCTGGGCTCCGGGAGATGATCCATCAAAGATGCGGGCCTACCAAACACTATATTCAATTCTGCATGGAACTTTTAGTCTGATTGCCCCTTACTGTCCATTCACTTCGGAGTTTTTCTGGAACGAATTGACTAAAGCCGAAAAAGATAACGGACGACCCGAATCGGTTCATATGACCGAATATCCGGTTTGTGACGAACAGCTTATTTTATCAGACATCGAAGATTCAATGGCGCTTGCGCAGAAAATCGTCTCAACCGGTCGCGCTGCCCGTAATCGCAAAAATCTTAAGGTTCGTCAGCCGCTGGCCGGGGTTCTGGTTAATATTCCAGGACAAAAGCAGTTTGAAAAAGTCGGCCCGGTTCTACAGATAATTAAAGATGAACTCAATGTCAAAGAGGTCGAGGAACTTAAAGATGTCTCTGAAGTAGTCAGCTATCAGGCGAAACTTAATTTTGCCTCCGCTGGTTCACGCTTAGGAAAAAATACCAAAGAAACCGCCGCTCAAATATCCAAACTGAATCAGGATGATCTCAAACAGTTTTTATCATCCGGCGTATTGAAATTGAATATCGCTGAAACCGAAGTTGAATTGGCGACAGACGATCTGATCATTGACAAAATTGAAAAAGATGGATTTGCAGCTGATATTACTGATGGAATAACTGTTGCATTAAGAACTGAAATTAACGATAATTTACGTGACGAGGGCTTCGCCAGAGAGATTGTCAACAAAGTGCAGAATATGAGGAAATCGACCGGATTCGAGGTAACTGATCGGATAGAGATTTTAATCGATACGGTTGACCCGTTAAAATCGGCACTTGATAAGTACAGCACTACTATTTGCAGTGAAACGCTGGCCGATAAAATGGAGCTGGTTAATCCGCTCTCGGCTGGAACCGAAGGAAAAGATTGGAATATAAACGGCGTTAAAGCAATTATCGCCGTTATAAGAAAATAAATAGGAGCACAGATGAAAAAAGCTGATTTGAAAAAGTATGAAAAGCTCCTCCTGAAAAAACGTGAGGAGATGGTCCTGCAGCTTCAGGAACGGAAGACGCAGATTGATTCCACTATCAAAGAGGCAACTGGAGATATTTCCGGTTATTCATACCATATGGCCGACCAGGGCACTGACGCAATGGAACGGGAGAAAGCTTTTATGCTTGCCTCCAAATCGGGGCGTCTGCTTTATCATATTGATGAAGCGCTGCGCAGGCTCCGCAAAGGTGAGTATGGTAATTGTCACACCTGTGGAAAAGCGATTGGCAAAGCACGATTAGAAGCGGTTCCACATGCCAGATATTGCATCGAGTGCAAAGAAAAAGAAGAGAATGCCAAAAAAAGTCTGCGCTGATTTTAAAAAGCTGATTGTTCCCTCGCTGATACTGATAGCTGTTGCTCTTGTTGATCAGCTGACCAAGATGTGGGCGGTGGCCGAACTGAAAGAGGGTGAAACATATCAGGTTATCGGCAGTTTTTTCCAATTCAAGTTGATTTATAATGAAGGCGGAGCTATGGGCACCAACTTTGGCGGCCCTGCTTTTTATCTGATTTCAGCTATCGCCATATTAATATTGGTTTTTTACTTTATTTATTCCAATCGCTCACAAAAATTTATCACTAATTCGATGGCCCTGATTGCCGGAGGGGCGGTTGGCAATATAATTGATCGGGTTCAGTCTGGACGGGTGGTCGATTTTCTTGATTTTGATTTCTTCGATTTTAATATGTTCGGAAGAATAATCGAGCGCTGGTGGACCTTTAATATCGCCGATGCGGCTATTACGATCGGAATAATTATTTTAATGGTCTTTATTCTGTTTTTCTCAAAACAGTTACAATCGGTTAAATCTGCTCCAGTCGAAGATCCAAGCTGAACATATTTTTTACCCAATATTTTCTTCCCGTTATCTTGACATCAATAATCGGAACAATATATTAACCTTCTTGTTGTATGAGAAAGAAAACGTATAAAAGATAAAAGGTTTAAAAAATGAGCCAGATAAATAAAGATAAAGTGTATGAGGTTCTCGGTCAGATCAACGATCCGGAACTGCGTAAACCATTGACCGAACTTGACATGATTAAATATGTTGAGATCGACGGTGGCACGGTCAAAGTCGGTGTCTCACTAACAATAGCAGGTTGTCCCCTGAAGAAAAAAATTACTGAAGATATCACGACAATGGTTAGTGCGTTGGAGGGTGTTGAAAAAGTTGAAGTCGATCTTGGCGTCATGAGCGATGAACAACGAAAAAACCTGACCAAAAAATTGTATGGTGATCGTAAGGACCAGCCAAAGGGTGATATGCCCGAAGCTGTTGCCGGTGATTTCGCCAAACGGGTTATTGCCGTTTCATCAGGTAAAGGCGGAGTTGGTAAATCAACTGTAACAGCTAACCTGGCTGCTGCCCTGAGTTCACTCGATTACAAGGTCGGTGTCCTTGATGCTGATGTATATGGGTTCTCGATACCACGAATTCTTGGAGTTAGTGGTAATCCGACCACAATTGATAATCACATTATTCCACTAAGACGTGAAAATATTCAGGTGATCTCGATGGGATTCTTTCTCGATGAAAGCCAGCCGGTTATCTGGCGCGGACCGATGTTACACAAAGCGATCAATCAGTTTATCAATGACACCCTCTGGGATAAACTCGATTTTCTTTTGATCGATCTCCCACCGGGAACCGGTGACATTTCGATCACCATCAGTCAGGCGCTGCCTAAAGCAGAGATTCTGGTTGTTACTACCCCGCAACCGGTTGCCTCCCATACCGCCGGACGGGTTGCCAAAATGGCAGAGAAAACCAAGCTGTCGGTGCTCGGTGTTATCGAAAATATGTCGTACTATGAAAGCAATGGCAAAAGGGATTATATCTTCGGCAAGGACGGCGGTAAGGAACTGGCCAAAAATCTTAAGGTACCATTTATCGGTGAAATACCGATTAAAACCGAGATCCGCGAAGCTGCCGATAACGGGACACCAATTGTACTATCAGATAATACTGAGCTCGCTGATTATTATTTGAATATCGCCCGTGCCATAGCCAATGTGAAAAAGTAAGTTGTACTTATTGCCCCTATATACTTTACAACTTTCAAAAAATTATTTTATGATTACCGCAGACTTCAATAGTACAATAGTAAAAAATAGTATCGCTCATAATCGCCATTACGATAACGAGTTCCAAATATGTTAAATATTAAAGGTTCTGCCCTTGACCCGGGGCTATTTTATCTGTTTTATACGCCTGTCAGTAAGAACATGCCTTGCGGCATGTTGATAAAATGTTAATAACTTAGCGCCGGGGGATGCTTAGCGTGGTGGAACCGTCTTACAGCTATCCGTTTGTGTCAATATATCTATTTTTATATTGTTGATAACTTGTTTGCAAATATCACACCACAATAATAGTAAATTTTTAGCATCATATTCATTGGAAGAATTACCCGAACTGATTTTTAGCAACCGGGGAGAAAATGACCGCCATAAACAATATTAGTAATAACCAATTATGGGATGACTGTCTGAAATACATAGCTTTAAGAATAAAAAAACATTCTTATAATACATGGTTCAGACATACTAAAGCCGGGGACAAATTCGAGGACGATAACGAAAATCCTGACTCATTTGTAATTAAGGTTCCCAACCAGTTTGTAGCCGATTGGCTCAAGGGACATTATTCCGATTTAATATCGGAAGCTATCAACGAAGTTGGTAACATTGGAATACCATATTCCTTTGAAATATACAGTTGCGATGAGATACCGCAGACCGAGATGGAGCTTGCCGTCCCGGAACTGCAATCTAAGTCTATGACCAAACAGCCCCGGATACCAATGGCTAACTCACTTAACAAGAGATATAACTTTGACAATCTGGTGGTCGGGGATTTTAACCAGTTTGCTCATGCGGCCGCAGTGGCTGTCTCGGGTGATCCCGGCACCACTAATTACAATCCGCTTTTTATCTATGGCGGCACCGGGCTTGGTAAAACTCATCTGGCTCAGGCGATTGGGCATCAGGTCCTGAAAAACAATCAAAGCAAAAATATTATTTATGCTTCGTCTGAAAAATTTACATCTGATTTTATTAATTCCATTTCGACCGGAACGATATCAAGTTTTTCATCGAAATATCGCAATGCCGATGTCTTGCTGATTGATGATATTCAATTCTTTTCCGGCAAAGAATCAACTCAGGAGCAGTTTTTTCATACTTTCAACGATCTCTACCACGCCGGAAAGCAGATCGTCTTGACCTCCGACCGTCACCCGCACGAAACCAAAGGTCTCGAGGAGCGATTGCTGTCGCGGTTTTCATCCGGATTGGTAGCCGACTTACAGCAACCAACGATGGAAACCCGGGTCGCTATTCTTCGGGCTAAAGCCGAAAGGGAAAAGATCACCGTCCCTGAAGATGTGTTATATTTTATCGCTGATAATATCACCAGCAACATCCGTGAACTTGAGGGTTGTCTTAATAAACTGATGGCTTACGCCTCACTTGAAAAAGTTGAGATCGATCTTGAATTTGCCACCCGGACCCTGGGCAAAGAAATTAGCCGAACCCGTAAAGAAATAACAGTTTCACTGATCCAGCAAAAAACGGCCGAATTTTTTCATATTGATCAAAAACTGATGAAAGTGAAGAAAAAAACAGCTCAAATCGCCCTTGCTCGCCAGATAGCGATGTATCTGACCCGGAAATATACTCCGCTTTCTCTCAAAGATATTGGCGAATCATTTGGCGGACGGGACCATTCAACCGTTATTCATGCCTGCGAATCGATAACCAAAAAGATATATGAAAACTTTGAACTTAAGGAAAAAGTTGAGGCAATTACATCTAAATTGCTAAATTAAACGGTGTGGAAAACCTTTGTATAAAATGGTTGATAATATGTTGAGTTTATTTCGATGTGGACAGATAGAATATCAAAAAACAATTGTTGACAAGCTATCAACAGAAACGGTATCC
>JAUVBC010000222.1 GCA_030591405.1 Candidatus Zixiibacteriota bacterium | reverse complement strand
AGATTCTTCAGACATGTCGGCTTGACCCGCGTCTTGAAAAAACATTAAGATTTCTTGAGGCGGAGTTTGAGCGAGTGACCATCTCGTTTGAAATAAGGGAAACGGTCAAGGAAAAAGATATCGAAGAACGGCGGACGCATTTCCTTCGTGAGCAGTTGTATGAAATAAAAAGACAACTTGGAGATGTTGATATTGAAGACAGAGCTGCTCATCAGTTAAAATTAGAAGTGAAAAGTAATAAACGGCTGACACCAAAGGTTCGCGAGCGAGCATTGATCGAGATTGACCGCTTGAACCATCTGTCGACCGCTTCGGCCGAGTATGGAGCCACCAAGCTTTATCTTGATTGGTTACAGGAAATCCCATGGAATGTTTGTAATGAAGAGGTTTACGATCTCGATCAGGTTGAGGCTGATATTGGATCCGAGTATTATGGTTCGCAGAAAATAAAAAAACAAATTCTGGAACGAATTGCGGTCAGGAAACTTCATGGTGGTATTGATGAAGGCGTTCCACTTTGTTTGGCAGGTGCACCGGGAACCGGCAAGGCTTCGCTGGCCAGAGCAATGGCCAAAGCTATGGGCAAAAAGTTTATTCGTATCTCGGCGGGGGCTTTGGTTGATATCGCAGATATAAAAGGAACTGTAAGGACTTATCTGGGAGCGATGCCCGGAATATTTATTAGGACTTTAAAAGATGCCGGTGCCTGTGATCCTGTGATTCTAATTGAGGATGTCGAGGCGTTGGCTGAAGAAACTAATACCGTTATGCCAATGGCGATGTTGGAGGCGATCGATCCCAGATTTAATTCAAGATTTCTCGACAATTATGTTGGTTTGCCGATTGATCTGAGCCGTGCAATATTTATCTGTTCGGTCAGATCAGCTGAGGAGATTCCGGAAGTTTTAAACCATCGGCTGGAGGTTGTCGAACTTCCCGGATATATCGAAAATGAGAAAATACATATTGCCCGCAAATATCTGATTCCGAATATTCTGCGAAAACATGGTTTGAAAAGAAGTGACGTCAAATTCCTGGAATCGGGACTCAAAAATATTATTCGCAGTTATACAATGGAAGCTGGGCTGCTTGGTATGACTCGCGAGATGGAAAAGATCTGTCGTCATGTTGCGCACAAGAAGGCGAGTAAGGTAAATAAAAAGTGGTCGATAACTGACAAAACGGTTGAGAGCTTTCTTGGGACGCCAATATATATCCCGGAAATGCCGGAGAAATCATCAGAGATCGGTGTTTGTATCGGTCTGGCCTGGACCGGTTCCGGCGGTGACCTGATGATCATCGAGGGACTTCGGATGAAAGGAAGCGGCGAGGTAATAACGACCGGTTCTCTGGGCGAAGTGATGAAAGAGTCTATTCAGGCGGCGCATAGTTATGTTCATTCCAAAGCAGATGTGCTTGGTATCGATCATGATGATTTTAGTAATTTTGATATTCATATTCATTTCCCATCGGGAGCGATCCCCAAAGATGGTCCCTCGGCCGGTGTCACCGTTTCCCTGGTGATCGCATCGGTAATGTCCGAACGACCGATCCGAAACGATATTGCAATGACCGGTGAAGTGACCCTTCGTGGGCGGGTTCTCTCAGTCGGTGGTATCAAAGAAAAAATATCGGCGGCATATCGAGCTGGATTAAAAACGATTATGATTCCTAAAGAAAATAAGAAAGACCTCAAAGATCTGCCGGCCGATATTATAAAAGAAACCAAGTTTGTTTTTATCAATAATGTTGATGAAGTTCTCGAAAAAGGGTTGCTCGATTTTAAACCATCAAGTTATACGCTGGAAAAAATATTCGCGAAAGAAATTGAAAAGGCCAAAATGCAGAAAAAGAAGAAAACAAATTCGAGAAGAATTTCTGCAAAATCTAATCGAAAAAAGTAGTAAGACTATTGCTTTAATCTGTTTTATCCACAGAAACAATTCTATAAAATTATTTTAAAATTTTGGGCAAAATTATAGCCCGAAGGAATCGGGCTATATTAAAATTATTCAGTGCCTTTATCTGGCGACTTTGGTAACTTTTCCGGCTTTAAGACAGGAAGTACAAACCTTCACCTTTTTAGTCACACCGTTCATATTGGCCCGGATGGACTGCAGGTTTGGGTTCCAGCGCCTTTTAATCAGATTATGGGCGTGAGAAATCGTATTGCCGAAGTTCGGCTTTTTTCCACATATTTCGCAAATTTTTGACATCTTTTCTAACTCCTAAATATTACAGACTCCAATAATAATAAATTCCTTTTCAAAAGCAAGGAATATTATTGATCTAAATCGGTTAAATCAGAAATTTTATGAGGTCAGGGGCGGATTTGATGGAAAATTGGCGTCTTTTTTGAAAGACTTGACAGAAACAAAAGAAATCTGCTATATTTATAAATTGTATAAGAAATGGAAGTTATTGTTTGATAATACTTTTCAAAATAGGATAATATATGCTGGATATTAAATATATAAGGGACAATCCGGATCTGGTCCGCAGGGCAACTGAGAACAAAAATGAATCAGCCGATATCGATAAAATTATTGAATTGGATAAAAAACGGCGAACGGTCATTGGTGAAGTCGAACAATTGAAGGCTCTAAAGAATAAGGTCTCTGAGCAGATTGCAAAAAGGAAAAAAAATAAGGAAGATGCCTCAGACGATATCGCTCAAATGAAAGAGGTTGGGGAAAAGATATCTGATTTGGATAAGCATCTGAGATCTATGAACGAGGCGCTTGATTATCATCTGCTGCGGGTTCCAAATAAACCTGATGATGATGTTCCGGTTGGTCCCGATGAGGCGAGCAATGTTACTGTCAAAGAGTGGGGCAAAGTTGAAACACCCGATTTTGAACCATTACCACACTGGGAACTGGGCGAAAAATTAGATATTATCGATCTTGCCGCAGGATCAAAAATTACCGGTTCAGGATTTTATATTTTAAAAGGAGCGGGAGCAAGATTGCAGCGGGCTTTGATATCGTTTATGCTGGATAAACATGCTTTGGATGGTTTTGTTGAGATCACCGTACCGGTTGTGGCCGGGACAGCAGCAATGACCGGGACGGGCCAGCTTCCAAAACTTGGCGACGATATGTATTTTCTTAAAGATGATGGTTTGTATTTAATTCCAACCGGAGAGGTCCCGATTACCAATTTGCACAGCGGAGAAATTTTGTCTGAGGATCAATTGCCAAAATATTATGTGGCAGCGACCAACTGTTTTCGTCGTGAAGCTGGAGCAGCCGGTAAAGATACTCGCGGATTGCTGCGGGTTCATCAGTTTGAGAAAGTCGAAATGGTGAAAATAGTTCATCCTGAGAAATCGGAAGAGGAGCATGAAACCCTTTTGGCACAGGCTGAAAAAATAGTTCAGGCGCTTAATATTCCGTATCGGGTGAAATTGCTTGCTACCGGCGATCTTTCATTTGCGGCGGCAAAATGTTATGATATCGAGATCTGGTCGGCCGGAGTCGGAAATTTCCTTGAGATATCTTCGGTCTCCAATTTTCGTGATTTTCAGGCGCGGCGAATGAATTGCCGTTTCCGTGATAAAGATAATAAGGTGCATTTTGTTCACACGCTCAATGGTTCCGGGTTGGCATTACCTCGTTTGATGGCGGCGGTTTTTGAGAATTATCAAACCGATTATGGTACAATTAAAATCCCCGAAGTTCTGCTGCCTTATATGGGTGGAATTACCGAGATTACGAAAAAGTGAAAAAGCAGAATAACATGAGAATGTCGGTTGGTGGAACGACTATTTTTAAACTGTTTCTTCTGGTCGGAATATCCGCGATATCGATTGTTTTTACCTGGTACACTCTTGATGTTGTCAGTCAGTTAAAAGCTGATGCCGAACAGATGGTGACCTCGTATGTCAGATTATGGCAGTTGGCTGCGAATGAAAGCAGTACCGGTCAGGAGGTTCAGGTAATTTTTGAAGAGGTCATCAAGAAGGCGAATTTCCCGGTTGTTATCACTGGTACCGATGGTGAGCCGGCATTCTGGCGGAACATAAGCGGTATTGTCGATAATGATCCATCGGAGGATTCCCGCCTTAAGGTTAAGACTCTGGTACGGGAGATGAAAGAGGATAAAGGTGAGTTTCCTTTATATTTTGAAGAGACAGTTATTTCATATTTTTATTATGGTGATGCCAAAGTAATTCGCCAGCTTCAGATGATGCCGTTTATAGAGATCGGTTTGGTTTTAGCATTTTTGATTATCGGTTTTGTCGGCTTTCAGAATATTCGTCGTTCCGAGGAGCGACATATCTGGGTTGGAATGGCCAAGGAGGCGGCTCATCAGTTGGGGACACCGATCTCATCTCTGATGGGATGGTTGGAGCTATTGTCGGCCGGTAAAGCAACAGGCTCTGATGACAAAAATCAGAATGGTTTGGGCGAAGAGGAGATTTTTTCTCAAATGAAAACTGATGTCAAACGTCT
>JAUVBC010000347.1 GCA_030591405.1 Candidatus Zixiibacteriota bacterium | reverse complement strand
TTCTTGATATTCAGGATTTTGTCTCCCGATTGAAAATATATCGTCTGATGCGGACAATTATATTATCGGCAACTGAGAAACCGCTTGATGAGACTTTAAATAAAAAACAGCAGGTTTATCGAGTCAGCCTTGAAGATTTTTATGAAAATCTAAATAATATAATCAAAAACAGTAACAATAACCGATCCCATACAATTATTTTAACCTCGCCGATACCGTCGCTGGAGAATTACTACCGACCCGGCAGTAAATCAAATATGCATATCTTTCATAATTATTATAATAATCAAGCCAGATTATTGGCAGCCAATACCGGAACCTTACTAATTGACGCTTCCGCCGAATTTGATATGTATAATAATCTTTTCGATGATGCCAAGATAGATCCGATTCATTTTAATTCTGAGGGACATCGCATTCTGGCCGCTTTGATTTATCATCATTTCAAAAACAATCCCGACCTTCTTTCAAAAAAGTAGCAATTTCTTTCTGACAATTGAATAAATCTGTCTGCTCTCAGTATATTTTTTAGAGGTATTAAAAATATTAAGTAAGAATGCAACCAAAATAGCAACTTATCGTATAGAATAGTAATTAACGAAAGTTGTGACTAAAAGGGATGGAGGGTTTGATGAAAAAGGTCATTTTTATCGGGGTTTTAGCTGTGGCATTAATCTTAGGTTGTTCGAAATCAAGCAATAATCCGGTAAGTTCGAATGAAATTTGGTGGGGTTCGCCTGATTCTGAAGCACGGTGGATTGATATCTCAAACTTCTGCAGCTATCGGGTTCCGGCGATACAGGAAGCGGCTGATTCTGTTTGTCTGGCAAGGGGTTTTTACCGATCAAGCGGTTATGAAAAAGAGAACTGTTATGTTGGCGGCGTAAAACAGGTCGTCCTTTCCAGAGTTGCATGCTCTAACGATTAGCCAAATCTGGATTAGTTTGAAATTTCAAAATCAGGTTTTGCGATATTTGAGGGGAAATTGTAAAACCTGATTTATTTTAATATTCTGTAATTATTTTATTTTTATCATAAAAAAACCGAAGTTTTTTAAAACTCCGGTTTTCTTGAATATGTTATTGGATTCTACTGGCCGGTTGTGGTACTATCCTTAATTTTTTCAACCTCGGCTTCCACTTTTTTGACTTCAGTCTTAACTTCAGTCTTAGCTTCAGCCCCTGCCTTTTCGATTGCGGGGGCAAGATCTTCGGCGGCCGGAGTTGTTTCCTTTTCCACAGAAGCCTTTTCCGTAACAACCGTTTTGACCGAACCGTTGCCGACTTTGAACGGAATCGCCTTGAGCACATTGCCATCGACGTCAATTACTTTAACCACCCAGTCACCCGACCATTCCGGAGGAATCGTCTTATAGCTGTAAGTTCTCCATACAGATCCACGAACCGGTAACTCTATTGTCGCCATTTCGTCACCACGAAAATACCAGACATGTTTGATAATGGTCTCATCGGTATAACCAAGCACTTTGCTCCAGAGACAAACCTGCCCGACATCGGATGGGAATTGATCGGCCATTCCAACCGGCATCCGCTCTTCGACACCAGTACATAATTCTGTCTCGACCGTTATTGTCACGGCAGCGTCATCCTGCGCCAGTGTCAGCAGCGGGCAAATTAAAATAAAGGCAACCCACAAACTTTTTTTCAACATTTTCTTATCCTTTCCCAGAAATTATTTTTCTTATTTTTGTCTTGCCTGAGCAAAATAAAGATTTTTGAATTTATAAAAACAAGCTTAAAATCTGTTCAAAATCTAAATATTCATTTGGTAAATTTCTCTAAGATCTTAATCAAATATTTTATATCCGACTCATTATTAAAAAGGTGAACCGCAACCCTGATTGAACCCTCACGAAATGAACAGTAAATCTTGTTCTGGTGAAGTTTCTCATATAGTAGTTTTGTATTATGACACGAAAAAGCCAATATCGCTGATCGATGAATATTTTCAAGATTCGAGTTTATTTTAAATTGATTATTCGATTTTAAAAACGAAATCAGGATATCAAGAAGTTTATAATTATGATTCCGAATATTTTTGATACCGAGAGAACTCATCAATTCAAGTGACGCGGCAAACGCATGTACCTGAGCATAAGGATAAGTACCAAATTCAAATTTCCGCGCCGAATCAAAATTTGGTTTATCATAGGAAAACAGATTGGTAAAATCAAGATTCCAGTCCACTCCCAGCCAGCTTGCCAGTGGTTGCCTCAAACTATTTTGTAGTTCTTTTCTGACATAAAATATTCCGCTTCCCGACTGACCAAGAAGCCATTTCTGCCCACCGGATGAAAATATATCGATCTGGCATTTTTTAACATCAATCGGTTCCACGCCGCATCCCTGAATTCCATCGACCACAAAGTAAATTTTGTTTTTCCGGCAAATCTCGCCGATTTTTCTCAGATCATTTTTATAGCCATTAAAAAACTGCACCATCGAAAGCGACAGTACCCGGCTCTTTTTGGTGATAGCTTTTTCGAATTTACCTATATCAAAATACTTATTAGTCGATTTGATAAATTTTACCCGGACACCTTTTTCTTTCAGGGCCAGCCAGGGATAAACATTAGCCGGAAACTCAATATCAGATAAAAGAACCTCATCTCCCCTTTTCAAAGGAAGCCCCTGCGCCGCCAAGTTCAGTCCATAGCCGGTGTTCAGGCCAAAACCGACTTCATCAATACGGGCACCAATCATTTT
>JAUVBC010000318.1 GCA_030591405.1 Candidatus Zixiibacteriota bacterium | reverse complement strand
TGCAAATTCAAGAAAAGCAGCTGTTTTGTCGAAAGTACAAGAAATATGTTAAAACTGTTTAAGGGAGAATAATATGTCATTACTTATTGAAATTCTGGAATGGATGGACCCCTCAGGCGACGAGATGATTTTTCGTATTCCTCAAGAGGGATCGGCCGATTTTAAAATTGGCGCGCAGTTGATAGTCAGAGACAGTCAGACCGCTATCTTCTTCAAAGATGGTCATGCCGCAGACACTTTTTCAACAGGTCGTCATACTCTGATTACCAAAAACCTTCCGATTTTGACCAGACTTATGGCATTTCCATTTGGCTTCAATTCGCCGTTTCGCGCGGAAGCTTATTTTGTAAATCAGAAAGTTTTTACCGATTTGAAATGGGGAACGAAACATCCGGTAACATTTAAGGATAGTAAGCTTGGCCTGATTCGTCTTCGCGGTCATGGTGCCTTTACTTTTAGAATTGATAATCCGATACTTTTCCTGAACAGCATTGTGGGGCGTCAGTCGCGTTATACGACCGGTGACGTACAGGATTATCTGCGCGATGTTATAATCGCCCGGATGAATGATATGCTTGGGGAAAAACTTGATACACTATTGGATCTACCGGCGATCTATACTGAAATGGCTGAAGAGTTCAAAGTCACTGTTAAACAGGAATTTGAAAAGTATGGTCTGGAACTGGTTGATTTTTATATTTCATCAATAACTCCGCCGGAAGAGGTTTCCAAGATGATTGACCAAAGGTCCGGTCTTGAGGCTATCGGTGATCTGGATAAATTCCTCAAATTTGGCATGGCTAAAGGATTTGGTGCCCCGGGAAGTCCGGCCGGAGCCGGTGCCGGATTAGGCATGGGAGCCGGTGTGGGGATGATGATGCCGGGGATGATGACAAAAGTTTTTCAGCCGGAGCAGACCGATCTGAAAAGAGAAGCGGTGGCGACAGTGACCTGTCCCAAGTGCCATACCGATACGCCGGAGCAATCGCGTTACTGTTACCGCTGCGGCCATACTATGGTGCAACAAAATGCCTGTCCGTCATGCAATCAACATCTTCCGACCGAGGCAAATTTCTGTCTGCATTGTGGGCATCAGCTTGATGCCAAAATAACTTGTCCGCATTGTTCGGCCGAGTTGATTTCCGGTTCGAAATTCTGTGGTGAATGCGGCAAACAGACAGGGGAAAATGACGGATCATAAAAACAAAAGCGGCTTTTTTATTGGTGTTACCTGTCCTGGTTGCGGGAGTCGTTTGGAGATGGAATCGGACTTTTTTGTTCTGACTTGTCATTCGTGCGGATCAGTCTTAAGAATAAAAATGCCTGAGATCCCACCTGCTTATATTATTAAAAACACCAAGTCAAGGAGAGAGGCTCGATCATATGCAGACCGGTATCTAAAAAAGGGATCGTTGCCTCTGACCGAGTCAGGTGTTGAAATAAAAATGATATATCAGCCGTACTGGAAGGTAGATGCGGTTTTATTAAAAGTGCGCAATCGGGTTGAGGAACGGCATGTTTATTATGCGCAGGAATATGGTGCCGAACAGGATGTTACTTATGAGAATAAACTTACCGATATCAATCTGAGTGCTTATAGTATGACCCATTCGGCCGGTATTGAAGATGATGAAATTCCGCACTCTATTGGCATGAAGGCCAGTTACCTACGGATGGAACCATATTCACAGGATAATATCCCTGATGATTTTGAATGTCAGCCGGTGGTCAGACCGTGGGAGCAGGTAATTAAAAATGTGGAACAGGGGACAGCACGACTAAATGAAATTAATCCGGCCGCTTTTGGAAAAAATAAAACCAGGCTGTTTCATCCGGTTGCATCAATAATTTATTTTCCATACTATATTATTGAATCCAATTCAACTCAGGGTCTGCGGCGGCTGATCGTTGATGGGGTCTCGGGGTCAGTGACCAGCATTGTTCAAGATTGTCAGCCCACAGAAATGAATGCATTAGACTCTTCAATACAGATAGAATTTGGTAATCTTGATGTGGAATTTCATCGCTGTCCCAACTGCGGGTTTGACCTGCCGGGAAAACAATCGTATGTTTACGTCTGCGATAACTGCCAGCAATTGGTGATGTTGGAGACTCATCGGTTGATGAACGAGGGGATTGAAGCTGTCGTGGGTAGTGAATATCAAAATGACCGTTTATTTCCGTTCTGGTCGATGAAACTGCCTGAAAGCGATGTTGGAATTGTCAGAATGATGTTTGGTGGAATATATGATTCCGATCGACTAATTTTACCAGCTTTCCGCTCCGCCAATTTTGAGTCATTGTTCAAATTGAGCCAGCGGATGTCGTCGGCCGCTCCAAAAATGGACTATATTTCGGTGGATAACTTTGACAGGCATTATGAGCCGGTAACGATGAGTTTATCAGAGGCCCTGGTGATGGCCGAGGTAATTATTTATCGGGCCAAGATTGGCAAAACCAGCGGCGAAAACTGTGAACCGAAACAATTTTCACCGATTGAGATTTCACTTATCTATGCGCCGTTTCATCTCGAAAGTTATTTCTATGTTGATTCTGTGATGGGAGCGGTTACTTTCGAGAAGAATTTGATAGGATAGAAATCGGGTTTTTTTATGTTGACTTAGACTTTCTGATTTGTATAAAACATATGTGATAAAACACAATTACTTTACGTAAAATATTTGAAATTATAAGAAAATTGCCGACAAATTAATATAGATGGTTTTTTTTACAGGATAGACCGGATTTAACTGGAGGTTTTAGGATGATCAAGGCAGTGACGTTATTCTTATCATTATTATTGTGTCTTTCCGTTTATGGCCAAACTAATGATAAAGATGTTGAACTTAGCTCCAAATTTATCATAGATCTAATTGATAAGGTTGAATGGCCGAACGGTTCCAGCCAGGATAGTTTTGTTATCAATATTGTTGGCGATGGTAAATATGTTCCGATTCTTCAGTCAATTGTTAGCTCAAGTCCTTCCGGTGGAAAAAAAATTGTTATTAATTCGGTCTCCATCGATGATAAGTTGGATGGATGTCAGATCGTTTTTATTGCGACCGATAGTTTGAATCATCTTGCCAAAATTCTTAAACAG
>JAUVBC010000050.1 GCA_030591405.1 Candidatus Zixiibacteriota bacterium | reverse complement strand
CCTATTAAAACCAGTTTCTCATATAACCGGGTGGAAGGCCGTTCGCCGCAGCGACCGTCTTCCTTTACCGAGACTTATCATATTAAAGGAAGTTATGGATTCAGAATATCCAAGGTTCCTGGTATAAAACCATTTTTCTGGACCAGCCCAATACCGATGCTTAAAAAACTTTCCGGGACCAAATTTTATTTCTTCCCGAATTCCATCAGTGCCAGTGGAAATTTTGCCAGGAATCTGAGTATAACAGAAAACTCCAGCGGGGTTGTGGCCGAAACGCTAAAAAGGACTTTTAGCGGAAACGCGAGATTGGATTATGACGTTTCGAATAATCTGAAAACAAATTTCAGCATGAATACCAAACGTGATCTCAATGATCCCGATAAAGTGAATATCACCCTTAATCCAAAAACTTTCAGGCTTGGTCGAGAAACAAGTTATGGACAATCATTTGGCGCCAATTATCAATTCTCACTATTTTCGTTTCTGACTCATAGTTTTATCTATAGTGTTGACTATCGCGAAACAATGGATATCAGGGATAGCACACGTCACGCCAGCTCTACTAAATCATATGGTGTTAATGGATCATTTAATCATCAAAAACTTTTTAGATTTGGTCTTGTTGAAGAAGATCAAAATAGATCGAACCGGAGAAATCGAGGCAGACGTTCCGCCAAAGAGATCGATTCTACCGAAGTTAAGCCAAAGAAGGACCTCAAGAAACGGGTTCTGGGACCGGCATCAAAAGTACTTACATTTTTGACCAGTTGGCTCAATCCAATCGGATATGATTTTAATGAAAGATACAGTTATTCTTATAATGGACTCACCAATCGGGCACAATTGGCTTTTCGGTTTGGTTTCACTGATGGCGTTGGTGTTCCTATTAAATCAACAACATCCGGAACGACTAGATCTACCGCTATCTCTAAACTGACGAGTTATTCGCTTAGGACGGGAACCCAGTTCTTTGGAGGGCTAAAAACAGATATTAGTTTTGCGAGGAAAATTAACAGGGATATAGTTAAGACGACCAACCGCAGTAAAACCATTTCTACCACTTTCCCTGATATAAAGTTCACAATTGGGGAGTTAAAAACAGTTAAGTTCTTAAATGCCATTATCAGAAAATTCAGGCCGCGCACTGGCTTTACCAAATCGGTCGATAAATCGTATGATCTTCAAACAGGTAATCAAACATCAGAGAGAACAAGTATCAGCCAACGCCCGCTTTTGTCACTGACCGCAAATGTTCTTGGAGGCGTCCAGCTCACTTTCTTGACCGATCGTTCTGTCTCAGAAAGCAGATCTCTTAATTCGCAAAGCGGCGAAGTTTCCAGCCGAAGCAGAACAACATTATCTAATAACTCTTTTTCTGTTAAGTATACATTTAATTCACCCCGAGGAATTAAATTGCCATTTTTTGGACGATTAAAATTCAGATCAAATTTATCATTATCAACTGACGTTTCATTTCGCAGGCAAATGAAAGAAAGCGCCGCAAAAGGTGGCGGCTATAGTACTACAGGGGATGAAACAAACTTTGTGGTGACTCCTTCTGTTTCGTATTCATTTTCATCTCAAATCAATGGCGGCTTGGCCGGTAAATGGTCGACCACCAATAATGTTGCTCAGAAAAGAAAATCAAATGTTCGCGAACTTCGTATCTGGGTCGAGATCAGGTTCTAAATATTTAATTGACATTTAGTTAATTCATCCCTTTTATTTACATTAATGCGTAATATAAAATTCATTTACTTCATTTGGCTCATTTTGGCCTGGCTTTTTATTTTTTCGTGCGGTACCAAGATAGACCAAACAAAGGTCCCTGTCTTTGATGGCGAGAGGGCATACGAATACTTAGAAAAACAAGTATCTTATGGTCCCCGCGTGCCGGGAAGTGAAAATGCGGCCAATTGCAGAGAATATTTCTTGAGCTTTTTTGATAGTCTTGGAATCAAAGTTGATACTTTACAGTTTATTCATAATAGTAAAGTGTCCGGCAAACCGGTTACAATGATAAATGTTATTGCATCAATTGACCCGGTTGATAGAAATGATTCCAAACGGTATTTGCTTGCGGCCCATTATGACAGTCGACCGCGTGCGGAATATGATGCTAATCCTGAAAAAAGAGAAAATTGGATTGACGGCGCCAATGATGGTGCCTCGGGGGTGGCGGTTTTAATGGAATTGGCTAACCTTTTTGTTTCCCAGAACCCTCAGGTTGGAATAGATTTGCTTCTGCTTGACGGCGAGGATTTTGGCCGGCCCGGCGATCTTGATGAATATTTTCTTGGTGCCAAAGATTTTGTGAAAAGGGGTATAAAAGGAAAATACGAGTTTGCTTTGGTAATCGATATGATCGGCGACAGCGATTTGAAAATCTATCGGGAGGAGCATTCCAATAAATATTCGCCTGAAATTACCAATCTGGTCTGGAATACTGCCGCGAAGTTAGGCGAGACGGTTTTTGTCGATTCGGTCAAATATGCCATCTATGACGATCATCTATCCTTTATGATAATAAAACTGCAATCTGCAGTTATTATTGATTTCGATTATAAATACTGGCATACAACCCTCGATAATGCTGATAAATGCTCGGCGGCATCGCTTGAGTCGGTCGGCCGGGTGGTGGCAGAATTGATGTATGGTCTATGA
The DNA here is from genome assembly GCA_030591405.1 of Candidatus Zixiibacteriota bacterium. Classification (GTDB taxonomy): domain Bacteria; phylum Zixibacteria; class MSB-5A5; order GN15; family PGXB01; genus JAAERC01. Next base: position 7,570 of record JAUVBC010000050.1, on the reverse strand, counting down.
AAAGTAATTTTGTAATTAAATCACGAAGAGATTTTCCGGCGGTTGAGATTTTGACGTCGGATAAAGTTATTTTAAAGGCCTCGGCGGAACTGGCTCGCCCACTAATTGTGGAGATTATCAGATCGGTTGTAAAAACCTTAAAGGCTGAATTTGGGGAAAAAATAACCGAATTTTCATACGACGGACTTCGAAAAAAAATTATTCGAGAGATAGAATTAGTTTCTAAGAAAAAGATTAGTCGAATAATTAACGGCACCGGAATATTGGTTCATACAAATTTGGGACGCGCACCGCTTTCGAAATCTCTTTTTGAAAATATCAAAGATAATGTAACCGGTTATGGCAATCTGGAATTTGATGTATCCTCCGGCAAACGTGGGAAACGAGGTGAACTGGCCGAGAAATATTTGTCTCTGCTCTCATTAGCCGAAGCTGGGGCGATTGTCAATAATAATGCCGCCTCATTATTCCTGATTCTTAATACACTGGCCAATAGAAAAAAAGTTGTCATTTCGAGGGGTGAGCTTGTACAGATCGGAGGCGGTTTCAGAATACCGGATTTAATAAAAAAATCAGGCGCAAAACTTCTTGAAATCGGTACCACCAATATTACCGAACTAAATGATTATGAAGAAGCGATGTTACAAAACCCGGCGCTGATCCTTAAGGTGCATCGCAGTAATTTTGCCATCGAAGGATTTACCGGTGAAGTAGATATAAAAACTCTGGTTAAATTAGGTAAAAAGTATAATGTCCCGGTCGTTAATGATCTGGGTAGCGGTGTTTTTATCAACACTATGGAATTTATTAAAACGAAAGAACCAACTGTTCCCGAATCGGTTCGCTCTGGCGCTGATTTGACCTGTTTTTCGGGAGATAAACTTCTTGGCGGGCCACAGGCCGGTTTGATTGTCGGATCAAAAGAACTGATTGCTAAAATAAAACGTAACCCGGTTTATCGGGCGATGCGGGTTGATAAAGTTGTGTTTTCGGCGATGGAAGTGCTGCTACGATATTATCTCGACGGAAATTGGAAAGAAAATATCAAACTCTGGCGTCTTGCCGCTGTTGATAAAACTGAACTTAATAAACGCGGTAAACAGATATTGAAAAAACTTTCTGTCGGAGATAAAATCAAACTGGAACCAACCGAGGGACAAATGGGCGGCGGGTCTCTTCCTGAAGTATATCTGCCATCGGTCGGGCTGGTTTTTCAGAGCAAACTTTCTCCTCAAAAAATCGCGGCACTGTTTCGCGCTGCGGACTCTCCAGTGATTGGTCGTATCAAGGACGATAAGTTTATAATCGATCTCAAAGCTATCGACATAGATGATCTGGACTCATTAATGAGTACAATAAAAATTACCCTTCCCAAATTATAAAATTATGTTTGTTATAGGTACAGCGGGGCATATTGATCATGGGAAATCATCGATCATATCGCGTTTGACCGGAATCGATCCGGATCGACTCCCTGAAGAAAAAGAGCGGGGCATGACCATCGATCTTGGTTTCGCCTGGTATGATACCGAGGATGGGCAACGAGTCGGGCTGGTTGATGTACCCGGGCATGAGCGGTTTGTTAAAAATATGATCGCCGGAGCTGGAGGGATTGATGCCTTGATATTAGTCGTGGCTGCCGATGATGGCTGGATGCCTCAGAGTCAGGAACATCTTCAGATCACGCGCTTGCTGGGAATCAAGCATGGTCTGGTGGCACTGACAAAAATTGATTTGGTCGAAGAAAACTGGGTCGATCTGGTTGAGGAAGATATCAAAGATAAATTGAAAGATACATTCTTATCCAATGTCCCGATCGTGAGACTATCTTCGGAAACAGGTGAGGGGTTTGATCTTCTAAAAATAGAGATAAATAATCTTACCGCCAAAATGACAAATCGCGAAGATATCGGGAAACCAAGATTATATGTCGATCGCTCGTTTATTCTGGCCGGGATGGGTGGTGTTATTGCCGGAACGTTGCGTGGCGGAGTTTTTACGGCCGGGATGGAAGTCTCCGTTTTTCCCGCGCGCAAAAAAGGTAAAATCAGAATTCTCCATTCGCATAATGAGAATGTCGAAAGTTCATCGCCCGGGCAACGAACAGCAGTGAGTCTGACCGGGATTGATAAGCAGTATCTTACCCGGGGTTCGGTCTTGTCAACGCCGGAAATTGTTTCGGCCTATCCCGATGATGAAGTACTGGCTCTGTCGGTTGAGCTGATTGCGGAATCTCCGGTAAGTATCAAAGACAGACGCCGGCTGTTATTAATATTGGGGACCACTGAAGTCGAGGGAGAGGTACGAATCTTTGACGGCGATGAAATTAAACCGGGGAGGACTGGCATTATCTTTTTTAAGCCTTTTGAACCGGTACTTTCATTTATAAATGATCGGTACATTGTTCGTCTCCCGACACCGGCTATTACGGTCGGAGGCGGGACGGTATTGGACATCCTGCATAGATTCCCGCGGAAAAAAGAACAATCTAAATTTGACTATTTGAAAAACAGGCTCGAAATGACTTTAGATAAATTGATTGATACTGAATTCAAAAAAAGTCGGTCAGTCGATTTCAAAAACGATTATTTGTTCAGTAATTATTCTTTCTCAGAAATAAAAAGGGAATTTTCGGAGAGAATAAATCGATCAGAGATAATTGAGTATTCCGGCAGGGCCTATCGAACCGATGACCTGAAAACAATTAGTGCAAAAGTTGAAGACGCTCTCAAAACTCATTTGAGTGAAAATCCTCACGCCAATGGACTTGGGATAGATAAAATTGCGAGACAGATCGGGATGCCGATTGTGTCGGTTGATCCGTTTCTTGAACTGATGGTACAGAATAAGCATCTTGTCAAAAAAGGGAATCTTTATGATCTACCCGAAAGAACAGTTTCTATCAAGGGTGAATTGAAAAAGGTCGCCGATCTGATTGAATCAACTCTTTCTAAAGCTGGATTTGCACCGCCCTCTATTAAAGAGTTGATTGGTACGGACAAAACCAAAAAAGAAGCGTTTGAGTATTTGTTAGTTTCGGATAAGATTATAAAAATTGGGACAAATCTTGCTTTTTATAAAAAGTCATGGGATTTAATTATTAAAACTATTTGCGACATGCTTAACAAGGGCGATCAACTGACGGTCGCGACTCTTCGGGGGAAATTAGGTACAACCAGAAAATATACGCTGCCGATTCTGGAAGAAACCGACCGCTTGCGCATCACCGAACGCCAGGGAGATATTCGGGTTAAAGGAGATAAATTTGAGAAATTGTAAACTGTTTTATAACGGGAAAATTTTTACTCAATCCGGTGATGGTCTGGTGGCCGACTCGATGGTTATTCAGGGGAACAGCATTGTCGCCATCGGGAAAAATCTTGAGGACGACCCATCCTTTTCTTTTTCTTCGAAAATTAATTTAAAAGGCAGAACGGTTCTGCCCGGTTTCACCGATTCGCATACGCATTTCAGGTTTCATGCAATTATGACGGCCAATGTTCGACTTGATGGTCTCACCAGTCTTGAAGCGACACTTAGCAGAATCAAAAAACATGCAGCCAAGCTATCCAAAAACGAATGGGTGCTTGGCGATGGTTTTGCTATTGATCGCTGGCGCAAAAGGATTTTGCCGGATAGGTATATGCTCGATAAGGTGACAGGTGATCGTCCGGCGGCGATATTTTCAAAAGACCAGCATATGCTCTGGGCCAATTCAAAAGCGTTGAAGATGGCAAAAATATCTGACAAAACAGCAGAGCCAAGAGGTGGCGTGATCGATCGTTTTGAAAATAATGAACCTTATGGCATTTTGAGAGAATTGCCCGGGTATGAACCGGTTCTTAAGATTATCACCGATCCGCCAGATTCCAAAATTAAACGATTATTTAGGCTGACATTAAAAGAGGCATATGCCAAAGGTGTCACGGCGATTCATTCTATGGATGGCCCCAAGGCGTACCCGCTTTATAAAGAACTATCCAAAAATGGTAAGCTTGGTCTGCGGATGAATTATTACCCTCCGCCATCGCTGATTCCAAAACTAAGAAGAGTCGGAATCAATTTGGGATATAATCGAGATTATTTGCAAATTTCTGGAATAAAACTGTTTGCCGATGGTTCCCTCGGTAGTCAGACTGCTTTCTGTTTTAATAAATATAAAAATTCAAAAGACAATATTGGTGTTGAGACCAATACAAAAAAAGAGATGCTGCAAATCATAAAAGATGCCGCCTCTATAAATCTTCCCTGCACGATCCATGCAATCGGTGATAAGGCTGTTTCCAATGTTATTGATTGTTTTGAAAAAGCTCCCAAACTTAAAAATGGAAATTTGCACCGGATAGAGCATCTCCAGATGATTCGCCGTTCTGATGTCAATCGTTTGAAGAAACTGAATGTGGTTGCTTCGATGCAACCGTCGCATTGTCCTTCTGATATTAAGATGATCGGGAAATATTGGGGTCAACGGGGACGAAATTGCTTTATATTCAGAACCCTGCTTGATAATAATATTCCGTTGATATTTGGCTCTGATGTTCCGATCGAACCGCTGGATCCGATTTCAGGAATTGCCGCGGCAGTGAACCGCACCGAGCCGGTGAGCCGTACCGCGTCGGGTATTAAAAAGCCGTTTTATCCCGAACAAAGAATTTCTGTTGCCGAAGCTGTAACCGGTTTTACCTCAACGCCGCCGTCTATTGTCGGTCGCGAATTTGAAATCGGACGATTGATGCCCGGATACAAGGCTGATTTTATTGTTCTGTCGAAAAATATTTATAAAACGGCCAAATCAAAAATAAAAGATATCAAAATTCTTGGGACCTATTTTGACGGGAAGCTTGTTTATAAAGATAAAAGCCTTAAAGGCTAAGTTTTAGATTAGAATAGTTGTCTTCGAAATTGCTTAATTCCAATGTGTAACTTTTAAGTTGCGCCCAAATACCGTTTCTTGTAGTTTTTAACATCAATAGGAGGAAAAATGCGGAAAATATTTATATCGACAATATTGCTATCTCTGCTTATGCCATTTTGTTTGGCTCAATCTGATAGTACAGAAACAGATACTACGGCAATAATAAAAAACAATGAAAGTGAAAAAGCATTTTCTATTGTTTATCATATGGTCATTGATGGTCCTATCGGAACGGTCTCCGCCGACCGGGTCATCGATGCGGTTAAAACCGTTGAGGCCGAACATGCCGATCTGCTTCTGATTACGATGGATACTCCCGGCGGTTTTAACGATTCGTTCTGGGATATCACCAAAGCGATTATGAACAGCACAGTTCCGGTCGCTATTTATGTTCATCCTGTCGGAGCCAAAGCGGCCTCGGCCGGAGTGTATATCGCTTATTCGGCGCATATTGCGGCGATGGCCCCCAGCACTAATATCGGTGCGGCGCATGTTGTCTCTGGTTCCGGTGAGCCGATCGACTCGGTGCTAATGGAAAAAATTATGAACGACGCGGTCGCATCACTGAAGGCGATGGCCGACCGGAACGGACGTAATCCGGAATGGGCCGAGGATGCCGCACGGCTTTCGGTTTCGATTACAGACAAAGAGGCGCTGGAACTTAATGTCGTTGATTTTTTGGCTGAAGATATAGAAAGTTTATTAGAGCAGATCGACGGTTTCGAAGTGACAACAGTTTCAGGCAAACAGATTGTTAATACCAAAAACCCAATGACAATTCCTATCAAAAAGACATTTATCCAGTCATTCTTGGATATTATCACTTCGCCGAATATCGCTTTTATTCTGTTTTCACTTGGCGGTCTGGGATTGGTGCTGGAACTATATAACCCCGGTTCGATTTTGCCTGGTGTGGTTGGTGGTATCTGTATTATTCTTGCATTTTATAGTTTCCGCACCCTGCCGATAAATTATGCCGGTTTGCTTTTGATTATATTTGCGATAATTTTATTTATACTGGAGGTGAAAATTGCGAGTCATGGACTTCTTGCGATTGGAGGGGTCGTGTCTGTAATAATCGGCGGGATGATGCTGATTGACACGGTCGATCCGTCGCTGCAGGTTTCCAAATCAGTTATCTTTACCATTGCCTTGCTTCTGGCCGGGTTTATTGTTCTGGCCGGAATGCTGGCTTATAAAGCACGAGTTTCCAAACCGACCACCGGAGTAGAAGGACTGGTCGGCGAACCCGGAACGGTTAAGGAAAAAATCGACGGTGCTACCAGCACTGGTTTTACCGGTTATGTTTATGTTGCCGGTGAATTGTGGGAAGCGGTTTCTGATTCGCCAATCGAGGTTGGTGTTGGGGTTACTGTTGTGGAAGTAGATAAGATGAAAATACAGGTCAAACCAAAGGCCTAAAAAAATATTGAATATGTAACTTAACAGGAGGTTGCTATGCCGTTAGCAGGATGGGGTATTATAGCTTTTCTAATTCTTATCTTTCTGAGTAATGCGGTAAGGATTTTGCGTGAGTATGAACGCGGTGTGATTTTCAGGCTCGGACGATTGATTGGTTCCAAAGGTCCCGGAATTATTTTGCTGATTCCTATGGTTGACCGGATGCAGCGGGTCGATCTACGCGTTATCACCTTTGATGTTCCTCCCCAGGATGTTATCACCCGCGACAATGTTTCGGTGAAAGTCAATGCGGTTCTTTATTTTCGAATAATGGATCCCAACAAAGCGATTGTTGCGGTGGCTAATTATTTCGAGGCGACCTCGCAGATCGCCCAGACGACACTTCGCTCGGTGTTGGGACAGGTAGAACTTGATGAGCTTCTTGCCAGTCGAGAGAAAATAAATCAGGAACTACAGGTCATTATCGATCGTCATACCGAACCATGGGGAATAAAAGTATCGGTAGTCGAGGTGAAAAATGTTGATCTGCCGCCGGAGATGACCCGTGCTATTGCTCGTCAGGCCGAGGCGGAACGTGAGCGGAGATCAAAAATCATCCATGCTCAGGGTGAATTCCAGGCATCACAGAAATTAAGCGAAGCGGCGGCGATAATATCGGGAACATCGGGAGCGATGCAGTTGCGGTTTCTGCAGACGTTAACGGAAGTATCAGCGGCAAAAGCCGCGACAATTGTGTTCCCGTTACCGATTGATCTGTTCGAACCGTTTTTGAAAAAATATGGCCCGGATAGCAAGCAAGAGATTCATAGTTAATTAAACATATATCTGATTTAATCGTCAGAGTAGTATATAAGAAACGGTGTCCGGTGGGTCTTCAGACCCACCGGAAAGTAGAGTTGGCAACTCCCCGGTCGATCTGAGGATCAACCGGGCACATTAGAGCAATCAATTTACTTGACTTTAAGAATATGGCTGTATAACTTGAGTCTATGATTAATATGGTTCAACAAATACATCATCGCTCAAATTACTAATTTAGTGTTTAGATTATGATGATAGAGCAACTTTTCAACAAGCAAGCGTTGGCAATCACTATGTTCATTGTGATTGGCCTTTTAATATTACTTCCAGAAGCATTTGCTATTCCCTTTTTTACCATTTTAGACTTTCCCTCATATTGGATGCATAGTGCTAAGGGAAGTGTTCTCGTGACACTTTGTAGTCAAAGAGGAT
>JAUVBC010000083.1 GCA_030591405.1 Candidatus Zixiibacteriota bacterium | reverse complement strand
GAACAGAAAACCACGAACCTCATCCATATCCACTTCGCGTCCCTCACGGTCAGCCTCAAGGATCTTTTCAGCGGCATAGTTACTGGTCAGAACCACCAGCGTATTTGAAAAATCAACCGTCCGCCCCTGCCCATCGGTCAAACGGCCATCGTCAAGCAGCTGCAATAAAACGTTAAAAACATCAGGATGCGCTTTTTCAACCTCATCCAAAAGAACAATAGAAAATGGTTTTTTTCGCACCGCTTCAGTCAGGATGCCGCCTGCTTCATATCCGACATATCCGGGAGGGGCACCCATCATTTTGGCCACAGAATGCGATTCCATATATTCCGACATATCAAGTCGCACCATTGCGTTTTTGTCATCAAAGAGAAATTCTGCCAGTAATTTTGGCAGATAAGTCTTGCCGGTACCGGTTGGTCCCAGAAAGAGGAAGGAACCGACCGGGCGGTTTTTCATCTTCAGCCCGGCGCGTGATTTTCTAATTGCATTGGCGATAACTTTGATTGCTTCCTTCTGGCCAATGATCTTCTTTGCAAGAAAAGCTTCCATATTGACCAGCTTATCTTTTTCGGCGGTCATCATTTTGGTGACCGGGATACCGGTTCGACGGGCCACAACGGCGGCTATATCAGCATCATCAATTCTATCAACAAGTGATTCAACCGTTGCCTGCAATGATTTTAGCTGATTTACTTTGATATCGAATTCGGCTTTTATAGCTTCTATTTTTCTTGCTTTATCTGCCATTATTCATTCCCTCCCGATTTTACCTGAAGGCGATAACCCCAATGGTCATCAAGCATATCGAGACTTCGCGAGAATTTATCATAAACCGTAGTGAGCTTATCATAATCTTCGCCGCACTTATCAGGAGTTTTACCATCACATTTCTTAAGAAGTTCCGTAATCTCGGTTATTTGCTCAAACATAACCGGGATTCTTTGACCGGCCATTTCCTTTTTGACGTCAAATTCCGATGCCGCCTCATCAATAATATCAAGAGCAATATCAGGCAGGTTCCGTTCGCTCAGATATCGCTGAGCAAATTTAACCGAACTACAAAGTGCCTCGAGATCATATTTTATATTATGATGTTCTTCATATTTACTGGCGACCCCTTTTAGAATCCGAACAGAATCGTCATAGTTCGGCTGCTCGACCTTAACCTTTTCAAACCGTCGGTCAAGCGCCTTATCTTTTTCGATACACTTGATGTATTCTTCTTCAGTAGTGGCTCCAATAAGCCGCAACTGGCCACGCGCCAGCGCCGGCTTGATAAGATTGGCAGCATCGGTTCCACCCGATCCGCCTGAGGTTGTTATGTTATGGATTTCATCGATAAAAAGAACAATCTTACCGCCCGATTTAACTACATCACTAACCAGAGTTTTAAACCTCTCTTCAAACTCTCCCTTATACTTGGCTCCCGCGACAAGCGCCCCCATATCAACTTCCATCACCTTGACGTCTTGAAGTGCCTTGGGAACGGCACCGTCAATAATTGCCTGACAAAAACCCTCAACAATGGCGGTTTTGCCAACACCGGCACCACCAACCAAAACCGGACTGTTTTTGCGTCGGCGAAGCAGAATCTGAATCGCCTGCTGGACCTCTTTGCTTCGTCCGATAACCGGGTCAAATTCACCGGCCGCCGCCTTATTGGTCAGATCGACACAATAACGCAGCGTTCCGGAAATCTTTTTTTCACCGTCTATGGCAGTTTCGCCTTCGGCCGAGGCTGTCCCGGTAGTAATTTCGGCTACCGATTTACTGTCGGCGATCGCCCGATAAATATCTTCCTTGGTAAGTTCGGTTTTTTCCCGAACAAATCCGGAAAGTTTTGATTTGGGATCAAAAATGGCAATAAAGATATGCTCCGGTTCCACCAGAGCATCCATAAGTTTGCCTTTTTCCTCAACCGCCTGCATCAGAGCTTCCTGAACTCCGGGTGAAATAGTCGGGTTGGTGACGGTTGATTTTTTGGTTTGATCCTTTAGATATCCGTCGGCAGCCGATTCAATAAAGCCGACGCTTTTTCCGAGTTGGTTCAAAATTGACTCAACTTCGGACCCCTCGTGCCTGATAGTCGCAATCAGAAGATGCTCGACCTCAATTTCGACATGGCGCAACTGAGCGGCAACTTCTTTAGCGTTTTTGATAACGGCGCGAGAATCAGATGAATAATTGGCTATGTCCATATAATTTCAATCCACTCCAGCGTTTTTTAAAATGACGAAAACAATAATCCTCTCAACGACAATAAGTTGATTGGCATTATTCTATAATTTAAAAAAATAATTCCCATATCATTCAAAGTCAAGTGATTAATTTTCTTTTAGATAATAAGTTAAACCATTTTTTTCATACAGTTATATCTTTTCACCTATTTCAGGGTTGGCACTTTCGGCTATTACCTCAGGGGGCATCTTATCAGGCAGGCTCTCCTCCAGTTTTTTCTCACTTATTGGGTGAACATATTTGCTTATACTCTTATGTTTGCGTATCCATTGATCAGGAATGCTGCCGCCGAAGATGCCCTGATGAATATCAATAAGTTTCTTCAATCTTTTATCAAGTTTTCGACTTTGAGGATTGGTATCATAAACCCTCTCCATCTCTATATAATTTTTCTCTTTTAATTTATTCAAGGACTCTTTCGATGGCTCATGGTTCCCCCCTAAAAGGATTTTTTTTGAATGGTAATCCATAAATTTATTGGGATTCCATTTCTTATCGTCAGCCATTTTTTCTATTTCCTTGGAATACTTATCACTTATTTTTTCAAATATTTTATTGAAAACAGTTTCATCTTCTGAGCCAAACATTGCCATACTGGTTCCAGCTTTAATAAGCTTTTTCACTTTATCTTTAAATTTGGGATCATCCGGGTCGATACCATCAAACTCTTTCATTAAATTTTTTGCCTGTTCTTCAAATTTCTCACCAATAATCTTCATTGTTTCATCTGCTGTCCCATCTTTATCCTCTGCCCCGGATAACATGATATTTCCGGCACCACTTAACGCCCTTCGCACCGCTCCGGTAAGATCTTTGCCGTTAGGGTCAGTTCCTTTGAGATCTTTAAGCAGCTTCTTCTGTTCTTTAGTAAGACTTTTTTGTACTGCTTCAATTAATTTTGAAGCCGCTTTATCATTTTCCTCAGCCAGTTTATTCTTTTTTTTCTTTAAAAGCCTCATGGATCTTTGTTGGAATTTTGCAACCCACTTAAATGCTCGTCTCCGAGCCTTTTCAGCCGCACTACCATATGGATGATCTTTCAGATCCTGCTCCAGATCAGAGACGACTTCATTTATCGTCGGCCATCGCGAAACCATCTTTTTTGATTTTTCGTCTTCCTCACTCCAGATATCTACGCGCGAATGATTAAATGTAATTTTCAGATTTGGAAATTTGGCTAACGATTTTTTTGACATTTTTAATTCATATCGATTCCAGAGAGAGTGTCCCTTTTTTCCACCTGGTCGTTTTTTTCTTGATCTGGTAAGTTTTCCATTGGGAAAAAGGCGCAAAATTAATTTATCTCGATCTACCCATTTGACTTGAGAGCCTGCTTCACCTTTGCCAATCGGAAAAGCTTTTCGGGGATAGAAAACTCTAAAGAAATCCAGATTAATATCTAACCTGTCAAATGTTTTATTGCCTTTATTTTCTGTCCATGCCGTTGCCAAAACTATATGAGTCCAGTCAGCACTAATTAGATTATCAATATTTTCTATGACACTATTTAAAATATCCAGTTTATTTCCAATTTCAGTAGTATCTTTTATATCACCGGAATCGAGAAGTTTGATAGCCAAATCTATCCGTGAGCTAATAGAATCCTTAACATCCCATAAATCGACACCAATTCTATATTTGTCCTTGCTCAGACGAGTACTGAGATTGACATTCCAAACAGACATATAGGCGGCAATAACAGAATAATCGGGCGAGCGTTTCTCGTTATCTATTTGTGGACGATAAAATATCCTGACAAGCTGCGTTTTATTATTCGGATCTATACCATACTTACTGCCATATAAGGTCGTAAGCCATTCAACAAGATAAAAGGTTTGATTACCGTGGAAAACAGGAGCCTTTTTTTTGACTGAAGTATTCTGTCCGGTTTTTCCAAGAATCATAGTCGGAATGCCTTCGCCCTTCTCTTGTATAGTATCTACTTCCATATTTTACTCTAATAAGCCTTCATTTAATTCATTTAAATTGAACAAATAAAATTTATAAATCATCGTCATGTCCAGGAAATTGCACCCAGTAATTCCCCGGAATTATGCCCTCAATTTTGGCTCGACCGTTATCATCAAGTTTTCCTTCAATTTCAGAGCCATCGGCCAGTTTTACCAGATAATCCGCTTTGGGAACTGGCTGTCCCGATGCATCAAGCAGTTCAATTTGAATCCAGTCTTTAAATAGCAATATCCCCGAATCCTGCTTTTCCTTCCCCAGTTCAAATTCACCGATTTTAATGGTATAAAAATATTCAGGCGGATTATACGAACCACCATACCTTTCAACCTCTTCGCTGGTCGGAAGTTCATCGGTGTCCTCATGGTATTCATACTCCCATTTTTCTTCAATTTTGCTCTCTTTGACAGAGGTTTTCAGGTCAGTAATAATGTCATGACCACCATCGCTGTCAAATTCATAAATGACAAGTTTAACCTCGGTGCCATCCTTAACATTTTCCAGTTCAGCCGATAGAGTCAACACGTCACCCCGGCGGGCCTCTTCGGCACTCCATTTAATACTTTTAATTTTTGGTATCGGGTAAACCGGAATTTTGGCCGATTCACCATTGAGACCGTTGTCAGGAAGATCAACTTCAAAATATATCTGGTCGTCCAATTCGATTTTGTCAGGAATCTCGAACTCACCGGTAAAGACATTACCTTGCATCTCACCTTTTACTTTACCAAGTTTTTTCCCTTTTTCGGTTTTTCCCTTTACTTTGATTTTGGCACCATTTCCGACAAAAACTGTGCGTACCTCAAATTTGGCCTTCATACCAACAAAGGCCATACCTGACACCCATGAGGCACTAATAAGATAAGAATCGAGTTCTATCTCATGTTCCTCATCGGTCGCTTTTGTAAAATTCAAATCAGCCATTAATCATCATCCAAAGGCTCATACGTTCCCGGTAAAAGAGTTTCAATAATTTGTTTCATCTGGGCACCAACAGTTTTAATCGTCTGTTTGGTGAATTTGCCCGAAAAGGTAAAACCGATTTTTTCTTTATAAACAAAAACATATTTCTGGAAAAATATCATGCCATCGGCCGGAACCCACTTATAAACAAATTCCCAAGCCGGATTGCCGTTCGGTAATGTAATTTCTTCATCTTTTAGGACGTCAATACTATCCATCGTTTCAACAATCGGTGAAGTTCTCTCTGAGGCGAAATCGGCAATATCGTCATGCCTTATTTTTCTATCCAGAGTCAGCATTATGCTGTGATCCAAATCGGCTTCTTTGGGCCCTTGGAAAACATATACGGTTTGATCCATCCATCCTTTGGGGAGATCAAACTTAAACGGATTTTCTTTACTCATTTTATAACCATTTATCTTTTAATATTTGAATACATATTATTTCAAAATCATTCAAAACAGTACAATGCTTTTTGTCCGGCAACAAAAATATGACCCTCTTTATCAAGAGCCGGTGGAGCATAAAACTTTTCATCGGTTTTTGTTATAAGCCGTTCAAATATCTTCTCACCGTTCGGATCAAACAAAGCGAGCAAACTTCCATTGATAACTACGGCAAAATTGTCGGCAGTGATAGTAAGCCAATTCCTTTCAGCTGGTTTTAAAATCGCCGTCCAGTCAATTTCGCCCTCCTTTAGACAGAGAAGCTGTAAACCATCTATTATATATATTCGACCATCGTTATCACATGCTGGCGGCTGTAAATCTCCGGGATCATTCAAAGGAAGAGACCAAAGCTCTTTGCCATCTAGAGAATAGGCTATAAGAGATTTGCTGGTTTTTTTATCTACGGTTTTTTCGGCCAGAACAATTAAATTATCATTTTTATCTAAAGAAGCAGTCAGTGGAAAATCAATATCTAATTTAAACGAATTAATCGTCTGCCCATCTTCGGCATTGATCAGAATAATCTCATTAAGTTTTATCAAAATAATTGTCTTGTCATTGTTCGACAGTAAAGCAAGATTAACCATTTCATCATATTCATTAAACCAATTTACCACTCGTTGCTTTCTGTTAAAATCATAAACAAAATATTTCTTCGGCTCACGCATCGGACCGCCGGAAAACTGCACCACCGCCAAAATGTTATCAAGCGTCGGTTTCATCAGCAGTTCATAACCCCATTCATCCAATTCGGGAATAACCGCGGCGTCGCCAATAAAATTAAACTCATAATCCTGAAAGATCAACTGGTGTGATGGTAAAAAATAAGCCAGCGCTGTATCACCGAACACAACTCCCGCTGAACCGCTGAGTGGCATTTGATACCTCACATTCCCCAGCGTGTCATAAACAAACATCTCCGATTCACATCTTACCCCGATGAGGCCATTACTGACATAGACCATGTAAGGCGAAACAACAATCTCTTCATTGATTTCAGTGTATTCTTTAGCCCAGACAGGTTTCCACTTTGATTTCATTTCTATCGGGACATTTGAATTTCTCTGGAAATTGGCAAAACTGACCGGATAGGCTACATTATTAATTTCGAAAGCCATTATACTTTCCTTTGTTTCCATTACATCACGTGATCCTGCCCCGCAAAACAAACAAACGGCGAGAACAGGAATAAAAACAAAATGTTTTAAAATATTTTTTACCATTGTTCATCTCAACAACCATTTATAAAAATTATTATTTGTTTCACTTTAAGATCCTTTTACATCAAAGGCGCCACCATTTAAACAACTGGCAGAATTGACCCAATTTTTGATAAAATCAAAATTTGCCTTCACAAACTTCGACTGGACGGCGGTCGGATCTGGCCAAGCAGTCCAGGCAATAGTCTTGGTTTGAATAACACCGGGATCCAAACCAAGAACAGCCTTGGCGATCCATTTGGGACTTACGCTATTGCCAACTTTTAATGTTGTCAATGGCGTTGTTCTGGCACTTGCTTCCTTCTTATTGTTGAAGGTTACCTCAATTGTAATATTGGCGCCGTTTTTTGTCGCCAGTTCGGCAGCATTACCGGCCGCCGTTTTTTGGACTGCGGTTCCGGTTTTCTTATCCTTATATTTTTTATTTATTACCTTATAATCCAGACATAGTGGAAAAAAGTAAATGTAGGTATTCTTAAAATCTGCATTGGTGCCACTCAGGTAAAAACGATTATTTAAATTTATAATCTCGGCTCTGACACTATTCATCCAGGTTCTTTTATCTGCCCCAACCCAGTTATTATTAATGACATTCAACGGATCGCTGTTATCAGTGTAATTTTTGAAGACGAAACCTATTTTTATAAAGACCGAAAGAATACCGTCAAAACCAAACAGGCGCTGAACTGGGCCAGGTGGAGTCGCGCCAATCTTGATACTGTGGGCCATCTCATCCTCGCCCATTTTATATAAGGCAAGGTCAAGCTTTCCGGTTCCGGTACTTAAACCTCTTGAAGTTTTAAACGGTTTATAAATATCACGATAATCATTGGGTGTTTTTTTCAGATTGTATTTCAAAATTTTGGCAGTACCATTTTTGGTATAACGAAAAATCCCCTGATATCGGGAAGATTTAAGAATTTTTTTGAGCTTGGTATCATCATCGACTGCATCGTTAAATCTGTTCATTATTTGATAAATATGCTTTGTTCGCGGAGCCCGATTCGATTTCATCATAGAACCCAAATCATCCTGATAAGGCATTCCCAAATAGTACTGACCAAAATAGCCGTCATCAGTCGTCTTAACGGCGCCGGAAAAGTAAGCATAATCATCATCAAGACCCTGAGCATGACCAAATTCATGAGCCACAACCAGAACCTTAAAAGTTGAACCATCGATATCGGTATATTCATGAGGGACTAGATTTTGATAATTGTTAAATGTCTGATCTTTGTAATACATGCTTGACGAGCTAACTCCCATAGCACCATCACTGGGGTCGTTGGATACAACCACCTTACATTTGTGTTTGCCACCCCGATCAGCAGTTTTGGCCTCAAAGAAATAAACCGGTTTGATTTGTATATTGCCCTTTTTATCAGCGTCAAGACTGACCGGCTCTAAAGTGTACCCTTTTTCTTCCCATCTTTTCTTGGCATTTTTTGATCCGCACTTTTCGTACCGTTCAACATCAATTGCCAAAATCGGATGCGGTTTCGCCGGATATGTTTTTGCCTCAAAGCGGCCGTTCCAATAGACCATTAAAAATGAGCGAACCTTATAATTGCCCTTATATGTATCGGGAGGCTTTTTAGCGCAGGCCAGATGGATATAATGCGTCTCATAATTTCCGACCCCCTTACAGAAAT
>JAUVBC010000202.1 GCA_030591405.1 Candidatus Zixiibacteriota bacterium | reverse complement strand
CCTTGACCGTTTCCCTTATTTCAAACGAGATGGTCACTCGCTCAAACTCCGCCTCAAGAAATCTTAATGTTTTTTCAAGCCGAGGATCAAGCCGACATGTCTGAAGAATCTCCTGCTTGGAGTTGATGGGAAAATGGAACGTGGCGGCGATCTTGTCGGCAAACTTCCCGGGATTTTCTATATTAAATTTCATCACATACGGAAGTTCAGCCGAATAGGTTGGCGCAACATTGGTTATCTGTTCTATGATCTTTAATATATTTTCTGACAGGCCGGCTGTTTTATTGGTAGAAATAACTTTTTCGTCGACATAATTTATCTTTGCGGTCAAATACGGTTTCTTTTTAACAATAGTTTTGAGCGCTATCCGCCGAATACCTTCCAGCGAAATTATTTTAGACCCACCCGGCCCGTTGTTGGTCGATATTATCTTCGCCGCCGTTCCGATCTGGCAAAGATTCGCCTTTTGTCGACCATCGCCGGCATCGGGCGAATAGGTAACGCCGATAAGTTTATTCTTGCCGGTATTATCTTCTATCAGTGCCAGATTCCCCGGTCGTCCGACCTGAATTGAAACTGTCTCCCCCGGAAACAATATCAACGTGCGGGTCGGCAAAATCGGAAGTGTCGGCTCGCCATCGGATGCCAAAAGCGGTATATGTTGTCCTGTCTTTTTTATCATCTTTTTACTTTATCGGTTTAATGACTCTATTTATTTAACCGAATGATAAATTCAGATGTTCTAATATTTTTTGGACATTTTCCGGCACTGATAAAAAATTGTCACAACCGCTAATTTGTCGTATGTGGGCTCAACTCTCCGGCCATCTCCCGCACTTCGTAATCGGGGTGGTTCAACAGGTTACCAAGATTGACCTTGATTTTCGACGGGTCCAGGTCAAGACGGTAATAACCAAGCCGATTATTCTCAAAAATCGACCATGAAATATTGCCATCCCGATTCATCTCCTGTTTCAGACGATAAAGATATCTCGCCTGATTAAAACCGATTTCGATATCATCCTTATAAACCCAGCCATCACCAGCCACTAACCGCGAATAGACCAGCCGCATCAAATACTTAAACGATTTGCCGGTCAGATGTATCGGGAGACCGTCGATTTTAACAAGATATCGTTCACGCTCATAACGGCCGTCAAGCTCGATCACCGATGGTCTTAAGGCCAATTCTGAAGCTGGCATATGAGCGGCATTGATCCCGCCTTGAACCTCGGGCATACTGATTCTGTTCATATCTGTTTTCTCCTCTTGTTTAATATTATCTATTTTGTTTTGTAGATTTTTTATCTTTTGATCGGAAGAAATAATTTTGGCCAGTTCATCCTTATTGAGACTCATCAAATCGGTCGGTAACAAAATTCCATTTTCCGCCAACCGTTTATAGTCATCTCGGTTTAAGATCAAACCAAAAGTCTCAAACATCTGCCGCATCTTGTGGTTTATTCCAAACTGGACATTAAAGCTATATTCATCCAGAAGCGCCGGAAGATTCGACCGGTAATCACCCGCTTCGACCAACCCGCGAATCGAAGCCAACAGCCAGGCGGCCGTCTCGGCCAGGTCGGTGATCTGTCCCAGATGAAGCCGATACCATCGCTCAAGTTTTTCCACCGGTTGACCGTCGGCCCAGTCAGACAAAAGAAAAGCTGCTTTTAATATCGCAACAAAACGAAAATCAAGCGGTTCCTTCCCCAATTCGTTCGGGAAACAGGGGGTTATGTCGGACATGTAGTCAGTAAATTTCTGATGGTACAACTTTTCATAGATACGACCTCGATATTCATACGACGTCAACCCGGCGCGGGCGATATCAAAGTTTTCACTGCCAAGAGCGAGAATAATCCAGCCGATCAATGTTTCGGGCGTCCGCTCTTTCAACTGTTTCAGATAATAGCCGCAACTATTAACCAAAATACCGCTCCCGGCCGTAGCCATCCCAACGGCGGTTGGAAACAGATCACCTCTTATCAGACCAAGCGCTACTAATTCAGCGATAGCATCTTCCAGATTAACCCGATCAAATGTATTTGATTGCCTTGAATAAAGGGTTCCTTGTATCACCGACTCAAGGCTGTTTTTATCAGTAACCAAACCGGATGCTATCAGATCAAGAATAATATCCTTGATATTATATCCACCCAGCGATGATTTGACTTTCTCCCGCAAACTATTGTCAATATACCCTGACCATAATACTTCATATTCAAAATCAGATTCAGCCAGCACCATCGCCCGCCCCGGTTGACCGGTTTTACCAAATCCGAAACGTCCCGCTCGTCCTGAAATATTTTGAAACTCAGCGGTTGTGATCGGAGTCAACTGAGGTTTCCCGCCAAACTCCCCGGAACAGTATTTCATCGTCTCCAGAAAAACCGTTTCGGCCGGAAGATTCACCCCCATCGCCAATGTCGTCGTTGAAAAGATCACCTTGATTTCGCCGTTTCGATAACCGTTTTCAATCGCCTGACGCTGCCGCGGGGTCAGATCGGCATTATGAAAAGCGACCCCATGCGATACCACCTGCTTCAGTGACCTAACCAGATAACTATTCTCCTCGTCATCCAAATCTGCCAACGTGGCTTTTGCTTCCTTCCAGCCCGATGCGGTCGCCAACTTAAAAGCGGCCTGCACGGTATCTCGTCGTGATTTCAGAAAAATAAGTTTCCGACCGTCATCTTTTTTCAGATACTCGATCAGCGATTCGGTCAAACCGTCACCGCTGTCGACCAGCGGAAATTTCTCCCGTCCCTCAAGACCACTGTTGAAAGATTTAAAATGAAAATATCCATCGGTCACTATTCCCTGAAGAAGATCAACCGGACGGACCGTCTCACGAACCATTTGACATTTCAGCCAGTCGGCTAATTCCAACTCATCCTGTAGCACTGCCGAGAGGGCGACAATTCGCGAATCATATCCGGAAAAAATAGTTTTGGTCAGCGCCATCTCCAATGAACTACCGCGATGATTATCACCGATCATCTGTAGTTCATCAACGATTACCAAACCGATCTGCCGGAGAATATCAATATTAACGGTCAGCAGTCGATTGAATTTTTCATATATAACCAGTGCAAAATCAAAATTACCAAATTCAAAATCGAGATCATTTTCGGGATGATCGCCGGTCACAAGAATCGTCTTGATACCGACATCACGATAACACTTTTTAAAATGAAGATACTTTTCTTCAGCTATCGATTTTAACGGCAACAGCATCACCGCTTTGCGACGCTTCAAAAGTGAGCCGATTGCCGCCATCTCACCACAGAACGATTTACCCGACGAGGTCGGCGCCGAAATCAAAAGATTACTCGGTTTTTTATTATCTTCATCGGCAAGCAGACCCTGACGAATCGCCTTCTCCTGAAGCGGCAAAAGATAATCTCCCTGCCGTCTTGTCCATGCCTCGATAATAATATCAGGTATTCCATATTTTGTTAAATTCTTCAGTCTCACAAAACCTCCACCGAGTGTCCGGCCCCACCCTTTTGAAAAATTACTAAATCAACATATCCCTCTTGGTGCCCCAATGTTCATAGTTATTTGATAACATCATTCCCGCACCTATTAATGTCATTCCCGCGAAAGCGGGAATCCATCTTCGAAACATCATTGCGAAAAGTTCACCAAAGGTGGACGACGTGGCAATCTCAATTTTTATTCTTGGGCTAGAAACAATCATAACTTCCTTAATCTTTTGATTATATTATCGGCACAAATCCAAAATACTGCACATTTGTGCAGTTGTCAAGCGTTTTTTATTGAAAAAGCGAGGATTAACGAGTGATTACAAGATATTGGTAAATTATTTTATGGGGATACAAGATACAGGTTGCTGAGATTTAATATGGTTTCCCTGAAAATGGAAATCCTGTTATTTTGCTAACTACTGATTTATAGAGATAAAGTGTAAAGGATGTCATGATACATTCTGTAAACCATGACCTGATACAGAACAGTCGGAGACACCTGCCCTTTACTATACAAAAATAAGCGGGGACAGCATATGAGCCTGTCCCCGAGATCATTTGATTTAGTGAAAAAATCCGATAGAGAATCCGATACGGTACGGACCCATAATGTGATTACCGCCAGCGTTATCCCATGTCCAGCCGTCATGAAACAAATTTTCAACGACAGGATTGGCTACTGGCGAAGATAGATCGCCGTAGAGAGTTATCATTATCGGACTCTTTGATTCGCGGCTGAAAATATAATCCACGCCTAATAAAAAACTAACTCCGGTTGCTGTACCGTTATCACTGCCCCAGGAACCGCTTCGATCGGCAGTGCCATAATCGGCTTTCCATGCGTAGAATCCAAAACCTGCTCCCACCCACGGCCGGAAGTTGTTTTTTTGAATACCATACTTGACGCCGAATCTAAACCCGGTCGTTTGCATATAGAAGTAAGCATCTTTGGTGAAATTTATCAGATTGGAGGCATAATCGTTCATTTCGCGTACCCACTCACTGGCGCTATTCTGGCCTTCAATCCCCACCTGTTTGCGATATGTATAGACGTTTCCATCCAAAAAAAGCCTGAGCGACGAATCGATATTATAATCTATTGATAGACCGAACCCAAATGGACTTTCAATCGGTAACCCTCCTCCAAAATTATTACCTTCACCCGCAGGCCAAAGAGCCGGAGTAACTGTACCACTCATCAGAACCCCGCCAAAACTCAAACCCCATTTGTGGAACACAGGTGATGTCTGAACTGTATCAGCATTCGGCGAAGTGCCATCGACTATTTGTGCCTTTGATACTGTATAGGTTGACAGAAATAAACCAAACAAGACCAATATAACATAGCAAAGCCAGGAAATGTTTGTAAATCGTTT